>JBBJNX010000037.1:0-10390 GCA_037721115.1 Candidatus Limnocylindria bacterium | reverse complement strand
GCCTCGAGGTCGGCACGCAGCGCCGAGGCGTCGCCCACCACCAGGATGAGGGCCTCGTCGGGGCGCACGAGCTCGCGGGCGGCCCGGTGCACGTCGCTGGCGCCGACCGTCTCGAGGTTCGCACGGTATCGCTGCCACCAGTCGTGGCGCTGGTCGTACACCGCGAGCGGCTCGATCGCCGATGCGATGCCACTGGTCGTCTCGAAACGCAGCGGGAAGACGCCGACCAGGAAATCGCGCACCTCGGCCAGCTCCGCTTCCTCCGGCTGCCTCTCACGGATTCGTTCGAGCTGCCCGATCAGCTCGCGAATGGCGTCGACCGTGACCTCGGTCTGTACCGCCGCGCTGGCGATGAATGGTCCCGTTGCTCGACGAGGGTCGAAGCTTGACCGCGCGCCGTACGTGTAGCCGAGCTCCTCCCGCAGACGAAGGTTCAGGCGGCTGCCGAAGACGCCGCCGAGGAGTGCCGCCATCACCATGGCCGGGAAGTAGCGAGGATCATGACGGTTGATTCCCAGGTGCCCGACGCGCAGCTCACTCTGAACCGATCCGGGGCGGTCGATGAGGACGACGCGACGTCCTCCGCGCTGGACCGGCTCGAACGTCCGGTGCGTGGGCGCCGTGCCTTCCCAGTCCCCGAGGTGTCGTTCGATCGCCGCACGGGCGTCGTCGGGCGTGATCGCTCCGGCGATGATGATGTCGGCCACGTTCGGCGCGTAATGCGTGGCGTGGAAGGCGCGCGCGTCCTCAACGGTGAGTGCCTCGACCGTCTCCGGGCGTCCGGCGGAGACGCGTCCGTACGGAACATCATCGGCGAAGACCTCGCGCAGGAAGCTCTCGTCTGCCAGCCGTCCGGGATCTGCCCGTGCCTGGAGAATGTCGTTCAGGCGCTCCGACTTGAGCCGATCGAACTCGCCCGGATCCAGGCGGGGCGTCCGCAGCATCTCAGCCAGCAGCGCCAGGCCGTCGTCGAGCTTGCCGCCGAGCGCCGTGAAGCCGGCACGCGCGCTGTCCCACGAGGATTCGCTGCCGACCTCGATGCCGAGGCGTTCCGTCGTCTCTGCGAAGGCCGACGCGTCGAGACGCTCCGTGCCCGTCACCAGTAATTGGGCGGTCAGCGCAGCGATGCCGGCGTGCTCCTCGTCCTCCGAGGCGGCACCCGCATCGGTGAGAAGGTGGATGCTGACGAGCTCGCGGTCGGGGAGCGGGACGAGCCAGATTCCGAGCCCGTTCGCCAGACGCTGATGATCGAAATCGGGGAACCGATACGGCCGCGGTGCGCCGGCGACCGGCCGGGTGATCACGACGCGGCCTCGGCGGGCACGTAGGTCAGCGTCACCCGGTTCTCGGGCCGAAGTGAGGCGCGCAGCGCATCGGTCACTCTGGCTGCGTCGACTGCCGTCCAGCGGCTCGTCTCCTCATTGATTCGCTCGGGCTGATCGAAGAGGCAGGTGTACATGCTGAGCCGATCCGCCCGCTCGCTGATTCGCTCGAGCATCCCGGCGACGTGCGCCGCGTGCAGGTTGTTGACGCGCTCGAGATCGGCCTCGCTGGGTCCCTTGCTGGCCAGGCGGTCGAGCTCGGCCAGGGTTGCCGCCTCGAGCGTCTCGATGCTGACGCCGGGTCGCGCGGTGACCCACAGGGCGAACATGCTGGCGCCGCCGACGATCGGGAAGACGAAGACGCTTGCATCCTGGGCCACCTGCTGTTCTCTCACCAGGCTGGCGTACAGCCGCGAGGCGCGCCCGGCGCCGAGGATATCGGCGGCCACGTCGAGGGCGTCGAAGGCATCGGTCCCGAAGACCGGGATGCGATGGGCCAGGTAGATGCGGGGAAGCGGCACCTGGTCCGCGACCGTCTCGCGCACCTCCTCACCGAGGAGCGCGTCGACGGTCATGTCGGGTGGGGCAGGGAGGCTGGCATTGGCCGGGATCGGGCCGAAGTGACGCTCGATCATGGCCAGGGCCTCGTCGGTCTCGAAGTCTCCGGCGACGGTCAGGACCGCGTTGTTCGGCGCGTACCAGGTGGCGAAGAAGTCCTGCACGTCCTCCAGCGAAGCCGCCGACAGGTCTTCCATGGAGCCGATGGTCGAGTGGTGGTACGGGTGCCCCACGGGGTAGACCAGCGCCTGCATCTTCTCGTCCCAGGAGCCGTATGGTTGGTTGTCGACGCTCCAGCGCCGCTCGTTCTTGACCACGTCGCGCTGGTTGTCGAGCTTCTCCTGGGTCATGGCCGGCAGCAGGCTCGCCATCCGATCCGCCTCCAGCCACAGCGCCAGCTCCAGCTCGTGGCCGGGGAGCGTCTCGAAGTAGTTGGTGCGGTCCAGCCAGGTGCTCGCGTTCAGCGTCCCGCCGGCAGCCTGCACCAGGCTGAAGTGCTGCCCCTTCTCCACGTTCGCCGATCCCTGGAACATCATGTGCTCGAACAGGTGTGCGAACCCGGTCTTGCCGGCCTTCTCGTGCTTGCTGCCGACGTCGTACCACAGGTTGACGGCCACCAGCGGGGCGCGTGGGTCGCGCGACAGTACAACGCGCAGCCCGTTGTCGAGCAGGTGTCTCTGGATCGGGAGCTGGGCCAAGAGCGCCTCCGGAATGGACCGATGCGGCCGCCCGAGGGCGGCCGAGGATGAGCGACGAATAGTGAATGGTGAGCGCCCAGGGATTCGAACCCTGAACCTAGTGATTAAGAGTCACTTGCTCTGCCGTTGAGCTAGGCGCCCGCACTAATACGCTCAATCTGAGCGTATTACTCGGTCGTGGGTTGACGCACAGTGCTCACAGAGCGCATGAGTCGGGAGCATTACCTTCCGCCTCATGAGGACTGTATTCATGGCTCTCACCTCTACCGAGTCGCTCAATCTTACCATCGAGGACGGCCTCTCGATGGTGCCGGTAGAGCTCGCCAAAGGCATCGGCGTCGGTTGCGGCCCGAAGCGCGAGTTCCTCGGCTGCGCTGTGTTAGCAGGATCCGCTGAACGAATCTGTGAACGTCTGCCCCGCGATGGGGACGAACTGCCCGCTATAACTGCCTGCGTTGAGTGTGACCTTGAGTACGCCGTGGGTGGTGGCATTCCGGACCACGCTGCCGGCAATGGGCTGCCCGAAGGCGTCGAGTCCGGTCCCTCCGGTGCCAACGATCACCTCCGTGATGCCCCTATTCGGAGAGAATCGCTCGTACTGATGGCTGTGGCCATTCATGACGAGATCAGCTCCTGCGTCCGCCAGGGCATCCCACAACGGCTCCGAAGAGGTATTCGACTTATGGCTGCCGTCGGCGTAGCCGGTCGCGTAGCGAGGGTGATGGTAATAAGCGACGACGCAGGCACCAGCGTTAGCCGCCAGGTCGTTGCGAAGCCATGTCGTCTGGTCGCTGCTGACAACCGATGAATTGAGGCTGTACACCCGCCATCCACCAAGGTTATAGGCGTAATACCCCTGACCAGACGGCCCCGCGTTCGATCCGAAGTACGCGTAGTACGGTGCCGCCCCAGACTGGTGATACTCGTGGTTGCCGGGGGCTGGTCGCGTGCGTGCCTTGTGTCGTCCCCAGGTCGGGTCGTAGCACTGCGAGAAGTCGGAGGTCGCGCCATCAGGGTAGGCGGCGTCGCCAGCGGTGAACACCGTCCCTGCAATCCCGCCGAGCAACTTGGCCGTCGCCTCATCGGACGTCGTGGTGCAGTTGCCGATATCACCCGCTCCGACCAGCACCGCTGCGCCGCTCCCGCCCGGGCTGGGGGTTGGGGTCGGAACAGGTGACGTGGTGGCGTTCGGGCTCGGCGTAGTTTGTGTCGTGATGGGCGCCAACGTAATGTCATCGACGTAAATCGTTCCCTTCAGGCTGCTCGTGATCATCTGCACGCGGGCAGCCGTCGCACCGGTGGGGGCGATCACGGTTCCCGTCACCTGCTGCCAGGCTCCAGCGGTGTCGTCGGTGAAATTCCGGATTACGTTGGCGCTGATCGCACCCGACGCCGAGCGCCACTGGAGCTTGATCTGGAACGTGAACGAGTCGGCCGTGGCGGGGATGTTGACCCAGCCGCCGACCGTATAGTTCGCTCCCGCTGAGACGTTAACCTGCTGATAGCTGGACGGTCCGTTGTTCGAGGTGCTCTGCCACCGTCCGGCGAAGGAACCGCCATGGACCACCGCTGCGGAGCGCGTGAAATAGGTGTTGGCCTTCCACGCATCGGGCTTGTTGTCGCCGTTGGCATCGGCTTCGAAGTCGGAGTTCAACAGCAGGTTGGCACTGGAAGCCGCCGGGGCCGCAAAGGCCCACGCAGCCATCATGCCCAAGAGTAGCATCGCGATGAGGGCGAAGGCGGCTGGAGGTTGACGGACGAACGAAGGCTGGGCCAATTCTCAATCTTTCCATGCATCTGCTTTGGACTTTCACTATGGCCCACGATCGCAAGCATTCGAGGCCTTGGCCGCTCTCGCGGTGCCGAGCCTGTGAGCACCTGACGAGCCGGTGAGCATGTGAGGCTGCCGCGGTCATGGCCGCCAAAACAAACGCGCAAATCTGGCTGCAGCCAGCGGCCGAATTGGAGCGCCGTGGGCGGTGCACGTCTGGGGCCCCTAAAAGGGGATTCGGCCGGAATCTCGCCGGTCGCAGAGCCGTTCCGAATCCGCAGCCCGCCGTTCATCGCTTGGAGCTTTGTTCGGCTTGGGTCTGGTCACGCTTAGTGCCTGTGCCAGCACCGGTCAGCAGAGCGCTTCTGAGCCTCCTCGCACAGGACCTTGCGGGACTTCGGTCCCAGTTCCCGATCCCCATAACCCGCAGACGTGCCCGTGCATCCGCTGCTGCGAGGCCGAGGCGCCCGCCCAAGGCAAAAAAGGCGGCGTGCACCTTGCCTTGGCCGCCGATCTGCTGATCTCCCCAGTCGCCGGGAAGCCTCGACATACCCGCCCATAAGGCGGCTTCGCTAGGGTCTGCTTCGATGGACCGCAACGCCAAACGCGCTGCCGCTGCTCCGAACGTGCTCGCCTTGGCGATTGATTCCCGATCACCAGCACGGGGCGACTGGCAGCGATCGATTAGAGCGTCGGGTGGGCGGCCTGAGACCACCGTGCATAGGCGAGATGCTGAAAGACGCCCCGTCGAAGTGATGGCTGATGGCCGGGGTGCTCAACCGTGATCGGCAGCCGTGGGACTCGCCTGAGGGGTCATGAGAGTCCATCGATTCGACATGCCGACGTGAGCCGCCTAACCCTAGGCCGGGCCTGGACCACCGTTAGGCTCGGGGGCGAACTTCAGGTAATTCTCGTCGGCGAAGGCGCGGATGGCGTCCATATCGAACGCGTCGAGCGTCAGGAGGTGCCGCCAGGCGGTCACCGCCGCCGGCCCGCCGAGGTCTTCGCTGCCTCCCCACGGGGTGAGGATGAATTTGAAGCGCCCGCTGATGCCGGATGCGACCTGGCCCTCGACATACGAGGTCAGCTCGGAAACCTGCGCGTCGTCCAGCGCATCTGGGTCGTACCAGATCACGATTCCGCCGTGCTCGAGGTTGTGGATCAGCTGCGACTCGTTCTGCGGCGTCGAGTACGCGCCCCAGGCGGCGAGGCCACTCGGATCCCAGTGGGGTCCCGACGTGGCAGGCAGGGACGAATACGGATCCGGACCGCAGGGCAGTTCCGGCGAGCGGCAGGTGAGTCCGACGTCCACGTGCTGTTGGCCGTCATCGGGCTGGGAGACCCCCGCGTTCGGGTCCGGCGTGCCGCCCATGACGATCACGAGCCCGATGAGTACCACGCCCACGAGCAGCACGCCGCCGATGGCCAGCAGCCGCCAATCGGGCAGAGTCGGACCACCGGCGCTCCCCGCGTCGAGGCGTCGACTGAGGGCTTCGGTAGACGCGCGCTCACGGCGCTGGATTCCTGACGTACGTCGCTTGCCCATATGGCCGCGAAGAATAGCGGACCGCTCGATGATGTGCCGTGGCACCCGATCTGCTCTGCAAGCACCCGATCACTCGTTGCTAGAATCACCACCACACGCGTCGCCGGCTCGGCGTACGTCTCACTCGCCCATCGGAGGTGCCATGACCACAGGCGACGCGTCCCGGAAACGCGAGAACCCCGTCACCCTGGTGAAGCGCCTTGCCTCCGGCGGCGTGGCACTGGCGAAGCTGGAGGTCAGGCGTGGCCGCCAGGAGATGACCCGCAATCTCGGTGAGCTCAAGGGCGGCATCGTGCTGCTCGCGATAGCGGCGGCGCTGGGTCTCGTATTCCTGATCGGGCTGGTTGCGTTCATCATGGCCGTGCTGGTGCTGATCGGGCTGTGGTGGGTGGCGTTGATCCTGCTGCTGCTGCTTCTCATCGGCGCAGGCCTGTTGGCCTGGAGGGGGATCAAGCGGGTGATGAGCACCAAGTACACCCCGGAAGAGACCATCGCAGCGGTGAAGGAGGACGTGGAGTGGGCGAAGAACCGCTTGCTGAGACGCGGCTAGCCATCAGCGCCAAGCGCACCGAGCTGGAGCGCACGGCCGACCAGTTGCGCGAGGCGCTCGATTTCAAAAAGCGCTTCCAGGAGAACCCGGGACTGTTCATCGGCCTGGGCGCGGGCGCCGTCTTCCTCGTTGTCGGCGGCCCCGTCCGCGCGGCCAAGTTCGCTCGCCGCCGGCTCTTCCGCTCGGATCCGGAGAAGGCCTACGACGCGCTGCCCAAGCCGATGCAGTCCTGGGTCGATTCGATGGCCGGAACGATCGGGCCAAAAGCCACGGAGGCGCGTCAGTCGCTCTCCGAAGAGCTTCTCCGCTGGCGCCACGATCCGAAACGCAACGCCAAGATCTCGAAGAAGATGGCCGAGGAGCTCGCCAAGGGACCTGCTGGGCCGAAGCGCTCCGCCTGGACCGCGTTCGAGGCCGGTGCCGCCATTATCACCGCCGCACTGGCGCGCAAGGCCGTGGAGCGCTTCCTGTCGGGGGAGCCGCCCACAGGGATCGGACCGCTCGACGCTATCGGGACCGTCGGTGGCGCCGCCAAACCCGACCCCGAGCATGCCAAAGACGACATGACCAAGCCTCCCGCGGAGCGGGCCAGGGCCGCCGCGGCAGAGAAGGCGGACGAATACTCCGGGATGAGTTCGCGGGATCGGTAGGCGCCGGTGCTCGAAGTTGCCATTCTTCGACTCCATCGATCCTAGGCGGACGAGTCCCCCGAAGGGATGGCCAGCGACATAGATTTGCGCAGGTTCTAGACGTCCAGGTGTTTCTGGGAGCCGCCTAACATCGACACCATCGGTAGATGGCACTTCGCAGCCGGGATGACATTCGCGGTTTGGTGTGGGAGCACCTGAATCGGTCGATTGGTAGACTCAGCGCCGAACCGCCAGCAGATTCGAACTGGGGCGAGTGGCGGAACGGCAGACGCGCCGGCCTTAGGAGCCGGTGTCGCAAGACGTGCGAGTTCGAATCTCGCCTCGCCCACCATGCCGCACAGGAGCTGACTTGGTCACCGTATCGACGCGACCGGAAGCGGGCTCGAAGATGGTCCTCGAGATCGAGGTTCCATCCGACGAGGTCGACCGGCATTTCGCCACCGCCTACCGCCACGTCGCGGAGCGCACGAAGGTGCCTGGCTTCCGGCCGGGCAAGGCGCCACGCCACGTCATTGACCGCTTTGTCGGTCGAAACAGCGTGCTTGCCGAGGCGATCGACCACCTGGTCAGCGACTCCTACGACCGCGCACTCGACGAGTCGAAGATCATCCCGATCGATCAGCCCGAGGTCGACATCGATCCATCGTCGGTAACCGAGGGCCAGCCCATCACCTTCACGGCCACCGTCCCGGTGCGGCCCGAGGTCGCGCTCGGCGCCTACTCCGGATTTTCCTTTGAGCTCGAGACGCCCGAGGTGACCGATGAGCAGGTCGAGCAGGTGATCGGCGAGCTGCGCCAGCAGCAGGCCACGCTGCGGCCGATTGATGACCGCGCCGCGGCAGCGGGCGACATCGCCAGCGTGAAATTCGTCGGGACGGCCGACGGAGAGCCATTCGAGGGCGGCAGCGCCGATCGGATGCCCCTGGTCATCGGCGAGGATCGGATGATCCCAGGCTGGGAGGCGCACCTCGTCGGCATGAAGATCGGCGATGAATCGGGCTTCGACATCACCTTCCCCGATGACTATCGGGTCGAGGAGCTGAAGGGCAAGGCGACGCACTTCGACGTGGAGCTGCTGGACCTGCGCGAGAAGCTTTTGCCCGAGCTGACCGATGACTTCGCCATGAGCGTGGGTGACGTCCAGACAGTTGATGAGCTTCGAGCTGAGATCCGCGAGGCCATGGAGAAGCGGGCGGAGGCGGAGGCGCGGCACTCGTTCGGCGACCGGATCATCGACTTCGCGACCACGAATGCCACCGTCGAGATCCCCGAGGTGATGCTGGCCAACGAGATCGAGATCATGCGCGACGAGCTGCGCACCCGGCTTGCCCAGCAGCGCATCGGCATGGAGCAATACCTGGCGCTCTCGAAGCAGAGCCCGGAGGAGCTTGCCGCCGAGCTTCGCGAGCCAGCCACGCGCCGGGTCAAGACGCTTCTCGTTCTGTCGGCCATCGCGGAGAAGGAGGGGGTTGACGCCACCGACACCGATATCGACGCCGAGATCGCGGATCAGCTGGCGCGGTACGACAACGACGCGAAGCTGCGCGAGTACCTCACGTCACGCCGTGGCCGGAGCTACCTGCGCATGACGATTCGCAACCGTACACTGGTCGACACGCTCATCGAGCGCGCCATCGGGACCGATGCGTCCCCGACGAAAGAATCCACCGAGCAGCCCGAGGAGTCCGAATAACCGATGCTCGTCCCCATGGTCATCGAATCGAGCGCCCGCGGTGAACGCGCGTTCGATATCTATTCGCGGCTCCTGAAGGACCGCATCATCTTCCTGGGTGACGCGGTCGAGGACAACGTCGCAAACCTCATCATCGCCCAGCTCCTCTTCCTCGAGAGCGAGGACCCGGAGAAGGACATTCAGCTCTACATCAACTCGCCGGGCGGCGTGGTGACGAGCGGTCTCGCGATCTACGACACGATGCAGTACCTGCGCGCGCCGGTGAGCACCATCTGCATCGGCCAGGCTGCCTCGATGGGTGCCGTGCTGCTGGCGGCTGGCGCGACCGGGAAGCGCTACGCGCTGCCGAACAGCCGGATCATGATCCACCAGGGTTCATCCGGCTTCCGGGGTAACACGCCGGACGTCGAGATCCAGATGCGCGAGAACCTGCACCTCGTCAACCGTCTCCTGGAGATCCTTGCCGAGCACACGGGCCAGACGGTCGAGAAGGTCAAGCGCGAGTCAGAGCGCGACTACTTCATGAGCCCCGACGAGGCGAAGGAATATGGCCTCATCGACGAGGTGTTCCATGGTGTCAACGAGTCGCTGATCAGCATGACCCACGCGGCCGGCGGCGAGGTGCCGACCGCCGACGAGGTGGCAGAGGCCGAGAAGCCCAAGAAGTAGGCGCAGCCGGCGGACGTTCCCTCATACGCCAACTTGGTGCGGCGTCGCGGACCGCCTGTCTTGAGCGTCGACGACGAGTAAGCCGTCGTCAACGTTCCCATGGTGAGAATCTGACACGAATCAGAACAGAGAATCCAATCTACTTCTGTACCCGTGAGAATCTGAGAGGAATGGGAGGCTGGGACTGACCGATGGAGCCGTCAACCCACGCCACGGGGCGGCAAACGGCTCGGTGGCCGATCAGCCAATCCCTCCGGGTTCAGGGCTGAAGACGTTCCGCCCTGAGCAGGCGGCGCTTCAGCCGATCGTCGCCGCCCCATCCGGACCAGCCGTCGGACGCCCGGACGACGCGGTGGCAGGGTACGGCAGGAAACAGGGGACAGCGTGCCATCGCGCCACCGACCGCTCGAGCCGCTCCCGGTGACCCGATGAGCGCAGCCACCTCGCCGTAGGTCACGGTGTCGCCGGGCGGTACCGCCCGTACTAGCTCATAGACTCGGACCTCAAAGTCGGAGAGTCCGCGCAAGTCCACAGATGGAAGTGGTCCGCCCGAGAGCGCGAGGTCGAGCCACGTCGCCTCGAGGTGCGCCGGCAGCGGCTCGAAGCCGGGGAGCCGGCGCTGAAGCGGTTCCAGGAATGCCTCCAGCGAGAGCTTGTGGCTGACGGCGGCGATGCCCGCATCGGTTTCGGCCAGCAACATCGGTCCAATCGAGGTCTCGGCGCGCGCGAAGCGAAGCGGCGGCATCGGCGCATCCTACGACCATTGGGGGATGCGGACGCCTCGCTGGCCCGTGCTACCATCGGCTTCCGATGACGACGAAATCCAAGGTCCCATACCGCTGCTCGTTCTGCGGCAAGAGCCAGGAACAGGTCCGTAAGCTCATTGCCGGCCAGGGCGTGTACATCTGCGACGAGTGCATCAACCTCTGCCAG
>JBBJNX010000377.1:0-2714 GCA_037721115.1 Candidatus Limnocylindria bacterium | reverse complement strand
GGCCAGTCGATGCCGAAGGCCACCGACCGCTTGTCCTTAGGCCCTCGTTCGATGATCGTGCGGACGGGCATGATTCAGTATTGCATGGCCCATTTCCGTGGGCCGACAGATCGATCAGCTAGTCGGGCGTGACCAGGCTGCGCGTTGTCAGCGCGGCACCGAAGTATCGGGCCGCCGGGTCGACGACGACGGTCTCGGTGTCGTCACCCTTCCGCGCCAGGGCATCGCGGGCCATCTGCTCGAACGTGATCTTCTGCGGACCACCGACGTTGACTCTTCAGCTGCCTCTACCTGACTTGCGGTCGGCTCGAGCGATCAGGTCAGTTTCGGCGGTCCCACCACGAGAGCACCAACCATACGACCGCGGCTGTCAACGCCCCGGCTGCGACAGCTGGCCATCCCCCGCACTCTGAGTCGGAACTGACGCGGGGCTAGCGGCACTGGAAGCCGATCATGTCCTTGACGGAGGGTTCCGCTCGATCACGCGGATGTGAGCGTTCCGATCGTCGGCATTCTGGCAACATCGACGAGTGACCCAGCGAGCCTCTGACCCCAGCCGGAACGGCGACTTCGCGCACCTCCACGTCCACTCCGAGTTCAGCCTGCTCGACGGCCTGAGCCGCATCCCCGAGATGACGAAGCGGGTGGCCGAGCAAGGAATGCCGGCGCTGGCGCTGACCGACCACGGGAGCATGTACGGGGTCATCCCGTTCTACGCCGCGGCCAAGAAGGCGGGCATCAAGCCGATCATCGGCATCGAGGCCTACGTCGCCCCCCGCGGGATGACCGACAAGGAGGGCAAGCAGGACGCCGACTACCACCACATGATCCTGCTGGCCAAAGACGATGTCGGGTACAAGAATTTGCTCGCCCTGACGACAGCCTCGCATCTCGAGGGCTACTACTACAAGCCGCGGATCGACAAGCAGCTGCTGGCCCGGCACAGCAAGGGCCTCATCGGCACATCCGCCTGCCTGGGCGGGGAGGTCCTCAAGCGCCTGGGCCAGGGCGACGAAGCCGCCGCGGCCAGGGCAGCGAACGAGTATCGGGACATCCTGGGCGACGGGAACTTCTTCATCGAGGTCCAGGAGCACGGGATCGACGACCAGCGACGGCTCCATCCGCAGCTCGTCGAGCTGGCGCGACGGAACAACCTGCCGCTGGTTGCGACGAACGACACGCACTACACGAGCCCCGACCAGTACGAGGCGCACGACCTCCTGGTCTGCATCCAGACGGCGAGCAACGTCGACACGCCGGGGCGGATGCGATTCGAGAACAACGAGTTCTACCTGAAGTCACCGGCCCAGATGCGCCGCCTCTTCAACGGCGAGCTGCCGGACGCCATGGACAACACGCTGCTCATCGCCGAGCAGTGCGATGTCAACCTCGACTACGCCGGCCTGCGCCTTCCGCACTTCGAGGTGCCCGATGGCGAAACCGAGGCGTCCTGGCTGCGCAAGGAATGCCAGCGCGGACTCCTGGACCGATATGGCACGGTGACCGATGAGAGTCAGCACCGGCTCGACTACGAGCTCGGGATCATTGACCGGATGGGGTACTCCGCCTACTTCCTGATCGTGGCCGATTTCACCCGATTCGCCCGGGAGCAGGGGATCATGATCACCTGTCGAGGATCGGCGCCAGGATCCATCGTCACGTACAGCCTGAAGATCACGCCGGTCGATCCGCTGGAATACGGCCTGCCATTCGAGCGTTTCCTGAACCCCGACCGGGTGACGATGCCGGACATCGATATCGACTTCCAGGACAGCCGCCGCGACGAGGTGATCGAGTACGTCACGCGCAAGTACGGTGACGATCGCGTGGCGCAGATCATCACCTTCGGGACACTCGGCGCGAAGGCCGCCATCCGCGACGTTGGACGCGCCATGGGCCTCACTTATGCCGAGGCCGATCGGGTCGCGAAGGCCGTTCCGCTCGAGCTGAACATCTCGCTCGACCGCGCCGTGGAGACCTCACCGGCTCTGCGCGAGCTGATGGCGGGGGACGACCGGGTCGACAAGCTCATCGGCATTGCCAAGCAGCTCGAAGGCGTCTCGCGACATGCGAGCACCCATGCCGCGGGAATCGTCATCTCGCGCGAGCCGCTGACGGAGATCATGCCGCTCCAGCGTGCGACCGACGGCAGGACCACAATGACCCAGTTCGAGATGCACGCCTGCGAGGCGCTCGGCCTCCTGAAGTTCGACTTCCTGGGCCTCATCAACCTCACGATCCTGGCCGATGCCGTCGACCTGGTGCGGACGCATCGGTCCATTGAGCTCGACGTCGACAAGCTCCCACTGGATGACAAGAAGACATTCGACCTGCTCTCCACCGGAGAGACGACGGGCGTCTTCCAGCTGGAAGGCTCCGGCATGCGCCGTTACGTCAAGGAGCTCAAGCCGACCGAGGTGCGCGACCTGGCCGCCATGGTCGCCCTCTTCCGCCCCGGTCCGATGGCGAACATTCCTGCCTACATTCGCCGGAAGCACGGCCTGGAGCCGGTGACCTACCTGCACGACTCCCTCGAGCCCGCGCTGCGCGACACATACGGGATCTTCGTGTACCAGGAGGACATCATGACCGCCGCTATCGCGATGGCGGACTACACCGGTCCCGAGGCCGACAACCTCTGTTACGCGATCCGCAAGAAGAAGGAGGACGTCCTCCGCCAGCACGAGCAGAAGTTCAAGGCGGGGGCGCGCAAG
>JBBJNX010000376.1:0-2723 GCA_037721115.1 Candidatus Limnocylindria bacterium | reverse complement strand
CGCGCCATGCGGGGACGGCCCCGCGCGCGGCGCAACCCGCGCCGTCAACCGCCTCGACCGATGCGAAGTCGACCTCACGCGCCACCTCGCCGGTGGCCGGGTTGTAGACCGGTCCGTTCCGGCCGCTCGTGCCGGCCACCGGCGCGCCGTTGATCCAATGTTTCACCCGATCGACGGCGGCCGGCCGTTGCTCGGGGCGCGGCTCGGCAACCTGTGTCATAACGCTCCTCATTCGTGCGCTCGGTGATCAGTAGGCCAGCAACGATACTCCCCATGTACCGATGCGTCAGGTGGCACGGCTCCTGCGGACACGTCCCCTATGACCGATATCGAGCGCAACCAACCGGATAACCCGCCAATCGACGAATCCACGTATGGCGGATCGGCCTCTGAGACCGGCGGCCTCTACAACGACTCGGGACCGACGATCGCCAACCCCGAGGGAGATACGATGTCGGAGGCGGAGGACGAGGGCGGCAACCGTCCACCCGAGGCACCTTCCGACGGCTGACTTCTCGGCGGGCTGAACCGATGACACGTGTGCCCGCTCCGAATCGCTCGGCCGACAAGCGACCGCTGATCATGCCGAGTGTGCTCATGAATGCTCGGCGCGAGGAATCGCCGCGCCGCGAAGGACGACACCCGCGCGGGTCGAGCGCCAGTCGTAGTCCGTAACCTCTTCCTGCGTCCCGAGCAGTCCGCGCTCCCGCAGCCAATCATCCGAATAGAGCTTTCCAACATAGTTTCGGCCGGAATCCGGCAACAGGACGACGAGGAGTCCTTGCGGATCATCGAGATCGCGGGCGACCTGGAGCGCGGCCCAGAGCGCGGTCCCGCACGACTCGCCCATGAGGATGCCCTCGCGCCTGGTGGCGGCACGCGCGGTCAGCATCGAGTCGCGGTCCGACACACGGACGACGACGTCGCAGACGTCCGCGTCATAGGTCTCCGGCCAGAAGTCCTCGCCGATTCCCTCGGTGAGATACGGCCGCGGCGTGTCTCCCGAGTAGACCGATCCCGCCGGGTCGGCGCCGACGATCACGATGCCCGGATTCCGTTCCTTCAGGTAGCGACCGGCGCCGGAGACAGTCCCGCCGGTCCCAAGAGCCACGACGAGGTGCGTAATACGCCCCTCGGTCGCCTCCCATATCTCTGGACCGGTGGTCGCGTAGTGCGCCTGCGGGTTGGCGGGATTCGAGTACTGGTCCGGCTTCCACGCGCCCGGCGTTTCGCGAGCCATGCGATCGGAGACCCTGTAGTACGACCGCTCATCACCGGGGTCCACGTCGCTCGGGCACACGATAACCTCCGCGCCGTACGCGCGAAGCAGCGCACGCTTCTCCTCGGACTGCTTGTCGGCCATGATGAAGATGCAGCGATAGCCCTTTACCGCGGCCGCCTGTGCCAGCCCGACCCCGGTGTTACCGCTCGTCGGCTCGACGATCACGCCGCCCGGCTTCAGGAGGCCCGCTTGCTCGGCGGCCTCGATCATGGGCAGCGAGATCCGGTCCTTGACCGAGCCACCCGGATTCATGTGCTCGAGCTTTGCCACCAGCCGCGGCCGGACATCGGCTCCCAGGCGGTCCAGCGCCACCAGCGGTGTGTTGCCGACGGCGGCGGTCACATCGGGGAGGACCCCGCGCGGGAGCTCAGCCAGGGGTCGCCTCCGGATGAGGCTGCGGTGCCGGTGACGCATCGGCCTGGCGTTCCTCGGCCGGCTTGATCATCGGCGAGCCCCAGCCACGGCGGTGTCGGTAGATCAGCCAGGCTGCGGCAAGAACGAAGCCGATGATGCCGACCCACATCGCGGTGGGCACGCCCAGGATGGTCCAGTTATTGACGCGATAGGTCTCCAGCAGCGTGCGAACCGCGCCGTACCACATGATGTACATCAGGGCTGCGTCGCCGGCAAACAGGCGCGGCCCGAAGCGACGGATGGCGAACAGCAGGACCACCAGTCCGACAAAGTTGAGTGCCATCTCGTAGGCGAAGAGTGGCACGAATGTGGTGGTCTCCACTGGATATGTGACCGCGTCCCACGGAGTGCCAGCTCGATGATCTGCCCCGATCTGCACGCCGAACGGCAGACAGGCAGGGAATTCGACTCCGCACAGTGACGTGGGAGGACCGTACAGCTCCTGGTTGACGAAGTTTCCAAGGCGGCCGATGACCTGGCCCAGCAGCGCGGCCGGCGCAAAGATGTCGAGCCAGCGGGCGGTGTTGATGCCCTTCGACCGGGTGTAGAGGAAGATGCCGACCACGCCGCCTGCCAGCGCCCCGGGAATACCGATTCCGCCGTTCCAGATCTGCGGGATGACGAGGGGGTTCGCACTGTAGAAGTCCCACAGGTGGATGACGTGGTAGATCCTGGCGCCGATGACGCCGGTGATGACGACCAGCAGGAGCATCGACCAGCCGTCTTCGGCGCTCTCGCCGACCCATCCGGCAACCCTGGCACCGAGGAGCGCGGAGATGAGCACCGCACTGGCGATGATGATCCCGTACCAGTGCAGCTGGAGCGGGCCAAACTCGAAAGCGATCGGGTCAATCACCCGTGGATTCTAGCGCCGATCCGATTCGGACCTCGCGGCCTCAGCCGTTCTGCATTGCCTGCAGGTTGATCACGACAAAGCGCCCGCTGGCCGGAATCGCCTGGTCCGGGTCGATCATGGCGCTGCCGGCCTGGCAGGTCAGGCAGAGGAATCGTTCCTGATGCATCTGCG
>JBBJNX010000036.1:0-10454 GCA_037721115.1 Candidatus Limnocylindria bacterium | reverse complement strand
CACCCGGCGCAGCGCCTGCTCCGGCAGGTAGCCATAGCGTTCCTCGATGGGTCGGAAGATGGCGACCAGCGCCTCCGGTCGGCCGCCGAAACCATCGATCACGCCATCGACGAAGGGCGTGTCGATCTCCTCGTCCCAGCGCGCCGCGTTGCGCATCGGCCGTGCCGCCAGTCCAGCGCGACGATAGGCGTTGGGATCCCTGCGCTCGTCGTAGATCTCCGGCATGCCGTATCGGATCCGATTGCCCTGCGAGTCGAAGCCGCTCATGTCGATCGCCTCGACCGGGCAGACCTGCGCGCACTGGAAGCAGACCTCGCACTTGTGCTCGCCGAACGGGTCGTAGATCAGGTCCAGGCGGCCGCGCCACCGGTCGGGAATCTCGGGACGCTGCTCGGGGTACTGGCGGGTCACCTTCGGCGCGAAGAAGTTGCGGAACGTGGTCGCCATGCCCCTGGCGATGCCGGATCCGGGGAAGGCCATCAGTCGATCCTCACAGGTCGAAGACCACGACCGCGATGGCGGTGACGAAGAGGTTGACCAGGGCGAGCGGCAGGAGGACCTTCCAGGCCATCCCCATCAATTGATCCACTCGCACGCGCGGCAACGTGGCGCGCAGCCAGACTGCGATGAAGACGAACGTGTATGTCTTGAGGAAGAACCAGAAGATGCCGTACAGGGTCCCGCCGAAGCCGTCGAGCTGCGCCGGGAACGGCCATGGCGCCAGCCAGCCACCAAAGAAGAGGCTGGCCAGGATGCCGCTCATGATGAAGAGCGCGACGTACTCGGCGAAGAAGAAGAAGCCGAAGCGCATGCCGGAGTACTCGGTGAAGGGCCCGGCGACGAGCTCCGAGTCCGCCTCAACCATGTCGAACGGCGTGCGATTGACCTCCGCGAGGGAGCTGATGTAGAAGATGCCGAGGCCGATCGGCTGCCAGAAGAGCAGCCAGCCATGCTCACGCTGCCACACGATCAGCTCGCTGAAGCTGAGCGTACCCGCCAGGACGACCGCCCCCACGATCGAGAGCGTGAGCGGGATCTCGTAGCTCACCATCTGCGCCGCGGCGCGCAGCCCGCCGAGCAGCGAGTACTTGTTGTAACTCGCCCAGCCGGCGACGAGCAGGCCGACCACGGAGAGCCCGAGCACAGCAAAGAAGTAGACGATGCCGATGTTGAAATCGGCGGCGATGGCGCCGGGAGCGAACGGGATGACGAGCATGCTCATCGCCGCTGCCATGTACACCATCCATGGCGCCAGGGTGAAGGTCCCGCGATCCGCCTGGTCGGGGACGGTGTCCTCCTTGGCGAGCACCTTGAAGCCGTGAATCGTGCTCTGGAACATTCCGCCCGGGCCGATCCGGTTCGGCCCCAGCCGCAGGTTCATGCTGGCGATCACCTTCAGCTCCATCTGGATGATGACGAACGCGGTCGGCACCGTGAGGAGCAGCAGGAGCGTGGTGGCCAGCAGGAAGCGCCCGAGGCCGAGCAGCAGCTCAAGATCCATCGGCTACTTGTCCACGCCGCCCATGACCGGGTCGAAGCTCGCCATGACCGCCATGGTATCGGCCACGAGGCGGCCGGGCATCAACTTGGGGAGCGCCTGGAGGCTGATGAAGCTGGGGTCGCGCATTCGGAACCGATACGGATTGGGCCCACCGTCGCTGATGGCGTAGACGCTGTACAGGCCGCGCGGCGACTCGACGGCCGCGTACGCGCGCCCCGGCTTCGGCCGGATGATCCCCGGCACCTGCGCCTGGACGGGGCCGTGCGGCATCTTGTCGATGATCTGGTCGATGAGGTGAATGCTCTGCTTGATCTCGGCGATCCGCTGGAGGTACCGCGCGTACGAGTCGCCGCCCTCCTGGGTGATGACGTCGAACTCGAGCTCGTTGTAGATCGAGTACGGCTGTGCCTTGCGGATGTCGAACGGCACGCCCGACGCACGCAGGTTCGGCCCCGTGACGCCGAGGTTGATCGCGTCCTGTCCGCTCAGTGTTCCCATGTTGATGGTTCGAGAGCGGAAGATCTCGTTGCCCGTGATCAGCCCCTCGTTCATCTCGATGTTCTTGAGCACCCGGCCGCGCCATGTCCCGAGCCGGCTGAGGAACTCGTCGTTCATGTCGAAGTTCACGCCACCGACCCGGAAGAAGTTGAAGAGCATGCGCTGGCCGCTGATGGCGCTGAGCATGTCCACGATCTCGTCGCGGTTGATGAAGGCATACAGGATCGGCGTGATGCCGCCCATGTCGAGCGCGAGGAAGCCCATCATCAGGCCGTGGCTGAAGATGCGGTTCAGCTCGACCACCAGGGCCCGGATGTACTCGGCGCGTTTCGGTGCCCTGATCCCGTACAGCTTCTCGAATGCGATCGCCGGCGCGTGCTCATTGTGCATGGTCGACAGGTAATCCATCGGATCCACGTAGGTGAGCACCGTGGTGTAGGTGGCGTTCTCGCACAGCTTCTCGATCCCGCGGTGCAGGTACCCGAGGACGGGGTCGATGTCGACGATGATCTCACCGCGTACCTTCACGACCAGTCGCATGACACCGTGCGTCGAGGGGTGCTGGGGACCCATGTTGACGAGCATCTCGCCTTCACCAAGGCTGTACACGTCGCGCTCCCGATCGGTCTGTGGAGGGCGATCCGGGATCCCGACCTGGTCGAAGCCGGCGTACTCGCCGCTCTCGGTGCGCAACGGCGCCAGGCCCGCCACCGTCCTGAGCCGATCCTCTTCGAGCCGATCGAGCTCGATCGGATCCGGAATGCGCGTCTCGGCGTCGATCCGGGTCATCGCGGGCGGCTCTGGTCGGCCAGAGTCTTCCCGTCCTCGACCGCCTCGGCCGGCGCACCGGGGCGCAGCTCGCTGGTCGGGAACGTGACGGCGGGTGCCCGGTTGAAGCGGGTCAGGTCCCAGGTCTCGGGTCGTTCGAGGGGGTTGACGCCGGCCGCCGATGAGTCGGCCGCGTCGTCGGGCAGGACGAAGTCCCTGCGTTGCGGGAAGGAGCGATAGTCGGGGCTCATGTAGATCCGTCGAAGATCGCGATTGCCCTCGAAGACGATGCCCATCATGTCGTACATCTCGCGCTCGTGGAACATCGCGCCCTCCCACAGGTCGGTGATGCTCGCGATGCGTGGGTCGGCGCGATCGACATGTGCGCGGATCCGGAGCCAGCCGGGGTGCTTCCAGCTGAAAAGGTGGTAGACGACCTCGAACCGCTCGCCGCTGCCGTAGTCCACTGCGGCGGCATCGGCCAGCATGAAGAAGGAGAGCTCCTCGTCGTCGCGCAGGGTGGCCAGCACGTCGTGGGCGCGTGCCGCATCGACCTGGAACTCGACGGTGTCCTCATCGGTCCAGAGCTCGCGCAGACCGGAATCGAC
Source organism: Candidatus Limnocylindria bacterium (assembly GCA_037721115.1). Classification (GTDB taxonomy): domain Bacteria; phylum Chloroflexota; class Limnocylindria; order QHBO01; family QHBO01; genus JACDBZ01. The sequence goes on along the minus strand of JBBJNX010000036.1, from coordinate 7,079 downwards.
ACGTTCGGTCACCAGCCGCACGAGTCCGCCGGCGGCGACGGGAGCGGTCAGCGCACGTCTCCTTCCCAGCGGGTGCGCTGCGGGCCGCGGTCAACATACGTGCTCCACTGGCCGCGACGCTGCTTCACCAGCTCGTGGAGCTTCATCATCCCGTAGATGAGACCCTCGGGGCGCGGGGGGCAGCCAGGAACGTAGACGTCCACCGGCATCACCCGATCGACCCCCTGGACCACGCTGTAGCTGCGCTTGAAGCGCCCGCCGGACGTGGTGCAGGTGCCCATGGCGACGCACCACTTCGGCTCCGGCATCTGCTCCCAGAGGCGCACCAGTGGCCCGGCCATCTTGGTGGTCAGCGTGCCGGCCACGATCAGCACGTCCGCCTGCCGCGGGCTGGCGCGAAACGGGAACATGCCGAATCGATCGATGTCGTTGACGCTGGTGGCCGTGCTCATCATCTCGATGGCGCAGCAGGACAGGCCGGAGAGCAACGGCCAGAGCGAGTTGGCGCGGATGAGGTCGAGGATGTAGTCGGCCTTGGTCGGGATCACCTCGAGCAGGCCGTGGAAGCCGCCCTGCGGATGCTCCTCCATCCCGAACTGGCGCAGCAGGCCGTCGCTCCCCGCCTGGTCGGCGATGACGATCGGCGGATCCTGCGCGGCTGGCGTCGGCGGGGTGGTGGACTTCGGCCGGTCTACTGCCATCGGAGGTCTCCCTTTTTCCATGCGTACAGCTCGCCGAACATCAGGATCCCCAGGAAGATGCCGATCAGGACGATCCCCTGGAACTCGAGCGCCCGTACCGTGATGGCCCACAGGTACACGAAGATGATCTCGACGTCGAAGGCAACGAAGAGCAGGGCGTACAGGTAGAAGGCCAGTCCGAACCGGCTCCAGGTGTCGCCGATGGTGTCAACCCCGGATTCATACGGCAGCCCCTTCTGAGGCCTGCGTCGCCGATGCGTGATCAGCCAGCTGAACAGGATCGTGCCAAAGACGAAGATCGTCGCGGCGACGGCGAATCCGATGACGTAGAGCAGTCCGGTGTGATCCATCTCCACTCCGGTTGCACGCTGGTGCATGGTGGATCGGGCACGCCGCCCGACGCGTGAGTTCGTGATTCAGAAGGAGCGGACCACGAGGTGCTCACCGCTCGACTCACAGTCTAGCAGGGGCGCCCGCTCACGTTGGTTAGCGGCCCTGCCACGCGGCGGCGATGATGAGACGCAACCCATCGCTGACCAGCGCGTGGCCTCCGAACAGGATCGGGATCGGTGCGTTCGCAGCGGCCGCGGTCAACTCGCGCAGCCATGGCGTCTTGATGTGCGCGTGGTCGCCGAAGTCCGAGAGGAATCGTTCCTCCTCGGGAGGCCACGAAGACGCCTCTGACGACCTGGCCACCGACGCCATGAGCACCCGGGTATCGAGCACCACGGCGTCCCCCAGGCGGGTCAGCTCACCGATCAGCTCCGCTGGCGACGAACGTGCCATGAGCGCGGCGAGGATCGAGCGCGGATGGCTGTCTGGATCGCGCGCCGAACGCATCCCCCGTTCCTCGACGAGGCATCGGACGCGGCACGCGGTCTCGGTCTCGAGTTGCTGCCAGGTACTGACCGGGACCCTTCCGGCCACGACGAGCTCTGCGCCCTGATCGCGCATCACCCCGCCGATGCGGTCGAGGAGCGGAACCTCCAGCGTTCCGTCTCCGGGCAGGCGCGCCATTTCCAGGTGGGCACGCACGGATCCATCGAGCGTCCGGATACCCGTTTCCGGCAGGCGCGTCGCCAGCCGCAGCAGGGCGAGGTCGAGCGTGGTGTCGACGTCGAAGCGGCTCCACGCCGTCGCGCCGAGGTCCCGACACGCGAAGCCGGCATCGTTCAGGCGGCGCGCTGCGGCGTTGTCCGTCTCGCACGGTTCGAGGGCAGCGAGTGCCCGGTCGAGGTCCCCGGCGACGACGAAGGCATCGGCGCTGAAGCGGTTGTTTGCGACGATCTCGCCCGGGATCGGCGACAAGAGGGTGTCGAGCGCATCGTCCGCCAGGAGGCAGAGCGCTCCACCACCCGCATATCCGATCGTGTCGACCGGGCCGCTTGCCGTCGCGAGCGCCGATCGCGCCGCCGCGGTGAACCATCGGCCCCAGTGAAATGGTTCATCCGCCGCCGGTGCGCTCGAAGGGAGGGGCGCGACCGCAGCACCCAGACGGCCGAGGCGGTGCGACAGGCTGGTTGCCAGAAGTCGCTTGCCGTCGGCCGCGATGGCGGCATGGCTGCCGAAGGGCTGTCCCTCAGGCGGCGTCGTGACGAGGATGAGCGGGGCCGGCCGCTCAGGCATCGGCGATGGCGGCATCGGTCTCGCGAAGCCGATCCAGCTGTTCGAGGTGCATGAGGTCGTGGAGGCCGACGAAGAGCAGCCATTCGCCACAGCGCAGGTGGCCGACGAGCGGGTGCTCCACGTGGCACCCTTTGAGTTCGCTGCCCGCGATCCGACCCGCGGCCGTCCGGATCGCGCGGCGCGACTTGTTCAGGTAGGTCAGAAGCAGATCGATGGTGGCATCCGGCGGTCCCGGAATCGACGGAACCACGACCGGCGGTTGATCCTCCGACCATGCGTCCGCAGTGTCGAGCGACGCCCAGGTGGCCAGGAAGCGCCGCGCGGCGGTGGTGTGCGCAAACGCCTGCGCCACATTCCAGTCCTCCTCGCCGCCGGGCGCACGCAGCAGCCGCTCCGGCAGGGCGCGGAGTACGCGCTCGAGCTCGTCGCCCACGGCCTCCTGCTGGGCGAGGATTCGCTGCGCCGCGCCCTCGCTCACCCGTCCGCGCAGCTCGCGCCGCAGTGATTTCAGCCCGGACAGGCTCCAGTCGAAGGCGCGCCAGCAAGCCACCACGTCGGGTGCATCGGTCTCGAGTCGCGTGAGCCATGCGGGGCTGGTCGACATGGACAAATTATCGCCGCGTCACTAGAGGCGCTCGAAACGCTCGACCTGCTGCACGAAGACCGTCGCACCACCGACCTCCACCTCGACCGGGTACGGCATGTAGAACTCGCCGGGCTCCATGATCGGCGGCATCGGGTTCACGAACTGCTTCCGGCTGTGGCAGTTGGCGCCGATGATCTCGAGCACGTCATCGACCTGGTCGTCCTCGACGCCGACGAGAATGGTGGCATTGCCCTGCTTGAGGAATCCGCCGGAGGAGTTGAAGCGCGTTGCGCGGTACTCCTTCTCCAGGAGCGCGTCGACGAGCGTCGCGGCATCCTCGTTGTGCACGATGGCGGTGACGAGCTTCATCGGTGGGCGGCTCCTTCGTTCAGCGCGGGCACGGCGGGCGATGGCCTGTCCTGATTATGGCGCAGGGGAGCACCCGAGGGCCACCCGCCACGCATCCCGAGGGCCGCATCAGGCGAGCAGGCGGCGCGCGACCACGTCACGGACTGCCGCATCGGCGTCCTCGACGGAGCCCGCGCCGTCCACGACCTCGAACCGGTCGGGCTCCTCGGCCGCGAGGCGCAGATATGCGCCCCGGACCTGCTCGAAGAAGGCGAGCTCTTCGGTGTCCTCGAAGCGATTCCACTCAGCCCGGCGTCGCGTCCGTTCCAGACCCACGTCCACCGGCACGTCGATCAACAGCGTCAAATCTGGACGGAGGCCGCCGGTCGCGAATTCCTGGAGCTGGCGCATGGCGCTCATGTCATTGCCGTAACCGGCGCCCTGGTAGGCGAGCGACGAATCGGTGTAGCGGGCGCAGACGACCCAATCACCCCGCTCAAGGGCCGGCCGGATCACGCGCGCCACGTGCTGTGCCCGTCCGGCCGCGTAGAGCAGCGCGTCGGCGCGCGGATCGAGGTCGTCGCTCATGCCCCGCATGTGAAGGACGATGCGTCGGACCTCGTCGCCCAGTGGCGTTCCGCCCGGCTCCTTGGTCAGGATCGTCGCCACGGCCCGGCCGCGAAGCCAGTCGGTCAGATGTCGGGCTGCCGTCGTCTTGCCGCTGCCCTCCGGACCCTCGAGGGTGATGAAGCGGCCGCGCTCCGTCACGCGGGCGGCAGCACGCTGGTGGCGATGAGCGCGAGCATCACCAATCCGAGGATGGCGACGAGGATGATTCTGCTGACGCGGCCGTTCATCGCCAGCCCTTCTGTTCCTCTGGGATCAGCTCGACCCGTCGGTTCGGTTCGGAGCCGCGTGATCGCGACATGAGGGCATTCTTCTCGGCCAGCTGGTGCTGGAGCCGCCGCACGTACGCGTTCTGCGGTGCCAGCTCGACCGGATGGCCGGACCCCTGCACCAGGCCGATCGCCTCGGCGGTCTCGCGCAGCGCTGCCTCCTGCGGATCGGCCTCCAGGTCGAACAGCGATGCCAGCATGTTCTCCATCTGCATGATCGTGTTCGTCTTCAGGACATAGATCGGTACGCCATGCGATTCGGCGTCCCGCAGCGCAGCGGGCTTGCGGCGGTAATAGTTGCGCAGCGTGACGACCGCGTCCGCCTCGTCGAGATCGCGGGCGACCGTGACGGGCAGCCCGAGCTCACGCACCGCCTGCTCCAGGCGCTTGCGACTCACCCCGAAGGCAAACACGCTCATGGCCCGATGTCCTCGCGCGCGCTCGGCCATCGGTCGCTGGGCGCCGATCCGGCGGTCGACCGATGTGCCCGCATCCATCTCGACCAGCGCCTGCTCCAGCTCCCGGCGTGCGTTCGGGAGCGGGGTCAGTTCCCCAACCATGCCACCGCTGAGTCGCTCGCCGGGAAGAGTCCGCTGTCCGCGCGCCGTATCGCCGCCACCGGGCAGTGGCCGCAGGCCGCTGCGCTCGTATCGGCCGGCGGCCGATCCGCCGCCGCGTCCGCCACGGCCGAATGCGCCGAAGCCGCCGGTCGGCTCGAGCGGTGCGAAGGTCGGGCTGCCGGCCGGCGTCTCGGTGATGCGATAGTCGTACTTGGTCATGGCCTTGAGCTCACCGGCCTGATCGCGGTATCGCGACTCCGGCGGCACCATGTGGCCACGCAGGATGGCGTCGACCGTCTCGGCCACGTTGCGGTGCACGATGACGTTGTCGCGCTCCACGATCTCCACGAGGACGTCGAAGGTCGGCGGCGCCTTGCGCTCAAGGACCGTCTTCTGCGTGCCGCGCCGGCGAGCCTCCTCGTCGCCCAGCGTGACCGGCTGGATGCCACCGACAAGGTCGGAGAGCGTGGGATTCAGCATGAGGTTGTCGAGCGTGTTGCCGTGCGCGGTGCCGACCAGCTGCACGCCGCGCTCGGCGATGGTGCGCGCCGCGCCCGCCTCGAGCTCGGTCCCGATCTCGTCGATGACGATCACCTCGGGCATGTGATTCTCGACTGCCTCGATCATCACCGAGTGCTGTTCGGTCGGCGTGCGGACCTGCATCCGCCGCGCCTCGCCGATGCCGGGATGCGGGATATCTCCGTCCCCGGCGATCTCGTTCGACGTGTCGACCACGATGACGCGCTTGCCGAGGTCGTCGGCCAGCACACGCGCGACCTCGCGCAGCATGGTCGTCTTGCCGACGCCGGGCCGGCCCAGGATGAGCAGCGACTGCCCGGTCTCGGCGATGTCGCGGATGATGTCGATGGTTCCGAACACGGCGCGGCCGATGCGGCAGGTAAGGCCGACCACCTTCCCGGCTCGGTTTCGGATGGCGCTGATCCGGTGCAGTGTGCGCTCGATCCCCGCGCGGTTGTCGTCGCCGAATGCGCCGATGTGCTCGATCACGTGCGCGATATCGGATTCAGTGATCTCTCGGTCGAGCAGGTCCTGCTCGCCGGTGGTGAAGCGGGCCTGCGGGCGGCGGCCGAGGTCCATCACCACCTCGAGCAGGTCGGTGCGATTCGCCAGGGCACGCAACCGATCACAGATCTCGGTCGGCAGCGCCTCCATCAGGGCATCGAGGTCGTCCGTCGTCTCGCGGCGTGCCACGTCTCGTCTCGCCTCCCCTTCGCTCGTCACCGTGTTGCTGCAACCATCGCTGGCTGGCGAATCTGTGCCCGCACCTCGCGCACCAGGAGCGTGACCCGGCCGATCGCTTCAAAGCCGCAGTCCTGCGCAGCACGCGTGCCAGCCGACTCGTATGTTCGCACCGGAGCCACGATCCCTGCAGCGATCGCCTCGTTTCCGACCCGCGTGAGCACGGCGCGCAGGAAACGCGCGCCGTCTGATCCGTCGCGAATCAGGAAGCGCAGGTAGTGCGGCCCGGCGCGACACGCGCCGTGCTGGGCGAATCCGCCGAGGCGCTGTTCCGCCGGCAGCAGCCAGCCCTCCACCTGGCTGAAGTGCAGGATCGGGTTGAGCGCCGAGCGCGGCACGATGGCCTCGTTGGCAGCCGATTCCCAATCGCCTGCGGCGTAGCCCTCGAGCCTCGCGATTGCGGGCGGAGTGGCATGGGTCCATAGGTCGAACAGGTGCCACGCGTCCGGCGCACCCGCCGGCTGGAGCTCGAGCTCGTCCGCGGGCCGGCCATCGTGGCCATCGCGGCTGACGAGGGAGCGCAGCCAGGATCGCGGGCCGCGTGTTGGCTCGGGCGGGCGCCACCAGATCTCCTCCTGCGCGTATGCCATGAAGCCCGCCTGCCCGAACAGGGCAAGGTTCTCGCGGACATCGGCGCTGGCCGCGTGGAAGCGCCCGACCGCGTGTCGGGCACCTTCTTCCACGATCGCGTCGAGCAGGTCGTATCGAATCTCGGCAGCCATCGGACCGTCATCGGCGTCGAGCTCGGTGATGACCCAGTCCTCGCGATGGGGCTCCTCGATGGCGCGACAGCTGCCCACCAGCTCTCCGCCCATCTCGGCCACGAGGTGGACCGATGGGGCGCGCAGGGGCAGCCACGACGGCATGAGCGTCGAGAGGCTCACGCGTGGCGATTCGGCGCTCGGCGCCGGCACGCCGAGACTTCGGCGATGCGCGTCGCTGGCCGCGTGGACGCGTCGTGAGAGGTCGGTGAGCGCCTGGCGATCGGTGAGACGCGCCGGCCGAATCGTGCCCTCGACCCTGATCACGGCCGTCTCCGGGCGCTGCTCCCGATCATGTCCACCAGCAGCCGATGCAGTCGACGATCCGACGTCAGCTCCGG
>JBBJNX010000375.1:0-2733 GCA_037721115.1 Candidatus Limnocylindria bacterium | reverse complement strand
CGACAACGCTCGCACCCTCGGGGGGCGCTGCGCCAGCCCGAACTCTGACGCACGTGGTTACTTGCGCACCGGCGCAAACGGCAAGCAGTACAACGGCGAAAAACGCAACGCTTGTCAACGCGAAGGCGACGCTGGTGAGCGAACTACCAACCGTCGGCTTCGCAATGGCTCAGACACGCCGACGCTCATTCCGAGCGGCTCTTCGTGCGGCGCTCGACCAGGTCGACCCCCTCGCGCAGGCGGGTCACGAGATCGGCATCGAGCATGTCGGGATCAAGGTGCTCGCCGAGTCGCTCGAGCATATCGGCGGCAACGCTGAGCAGGACATCCGCATCGGCGATAAAAAACTGCGGCTCGTTGTTGTAGCGAACCAGGGTCAACCGCCCCTGGAGCGTCAAGCCCGATTCGTTGTGCGATAGCTGGGTGCCGAAGTTGTGGCCCTGGATGCCGTCCGGGTTATTGAGGAAGTTGAGCGCATTGTCGATGACCAGCCCGAAGCGAGCGCGCCAGCTGACCAGCCGCTCGTGGACATCAGGAGGCAGGCCCATCTCGCCGAGCTCCTCGAAGACGCCGCTGTCGACGGTGAGCAGGCCGACCAGCGTCGATCCGGCGCGTCCGCCGAGCATCACCTGGAGAGAGCGCTCGAGCGTGAAGACGTCAGCGTCGAAACGGGGGCTGGTCGTCACCTCGGCCAGCAGGTCCTCGACGTTGTCGAGCTGTCCAGCATCAGCAAGCGCGTTCGCCAGGGTATGGATCTCCTCCCGAAACAGAAATCGCTCTTCGTGATCGAGCATGGGGCTACGGGTACAGGCCACGGAGCATCGTGGCCTCCGCCACCCGGGCCACGGCCACCATGTAGGCCGCCGTCCGCATGTCGACCTCGTGCCGTTCGCTCATGGCGTGCACGGCCTCGAAGGCGCGATCCATGATCCCCTTCAGGCTGTCGTTGATGCGATCCTCCGTCCAGAAGAAGCTCTGCATGTCCTGCACCCACTCGAAGTAGCTGACGGTCACGCCGCCCGCATTGCAGAGGATGTCCGGAATATTGAACACGCCGCGGTCGTGGAGGATCTCGTCCGCCTCGGGGGTGGTCGGTCCGTTCGCCGCCTCGGCCACGATCCTGGCCTTGATGTTCGGAGCGTTGTGCTTCGTGATCTGGTTCTCGAGCGCCGCGGGCACCAGGATGTCGCAGTCGATCTCAAGAATCTCCCGGTTGGTGATCAGATCGGAGCCGGGGAAGCCGACGACGGTACCGTGTTCCTGCTTCCAGGCGATCACCCGCGCCGGATCGAGCCCGGACGGGTTGTGGATGCCACCGGTCGAGTCGCTGACGGCCACGACCCGAGCGCCTTCGGCGGCGAGCAGGGTGGCGGCGATGCTGCCCGCGTTGCCGAATCCCTGGATCGAGACGCGCGCGTCGATCAGCGGAACGTTCAGTGCCTTCGACGCCTGGAGGAGGGTGAACACGGCCCCACGCGCCGTGGCCTCGTTGCGGCCGAGGGATCCGCCGACGCTGATCGGCTTGCCGGTCACGACGCCGTGGACGGTGTAGCCGCGATGCATGGAATAGGTGTCCATCATCCACGCCATGGTCTGCGCGTTGGTGTTGACGTCAGGTGCCGGGATGTCCCGATCCGGCCCGATCAGCGGGCTGATCTCGGTGGTGAAGCGACGGGTCAGCCCCTCGACCTCGCGGATGGACAGCTTCTTGGGGTCGACCACGACCCCGCCCTTTGCGCCGCCGTACGGGATGTTCACGCAGGCGCACTTCCAGCTCATCCACATCGCCAGCGCCCGGACCTCGTCGAGGGTCACGTCCTGGTGATAGCGGACGCCGCCCTTGCCGGGACCGCGGCTGACGTTGTGCTGGACGCGGTGGCCGGTGAAGACCGATACGCTGCCGTCGTCCATGGTGACCGGGAAGTTGACGGTCAGCTCGCGCTGCGGGACGCGAAGGACGCGACGCATCCCTTCGTCGAGGTCGAGCCGATCGGCCGCATGATCGAACTGGGACTGGGCGATGCCCCAGATGTTCGGGGCCTCCGCCACCGGGTTCTGGCTGGCCATCAGGTGCGCTGACTGCCTCCTGTGTGCGAATGCGAGGCCGGCGCCTCCGCGCACAAGGGCGGCAGCAGGCCGGTTCGCGGTGACGGTTGCCGATTCTAGCGCACGCCCGCGACAGGCTCCGAGTCGGATCGCGGAGCACGTAGCATCGCGCCGATGACCGCCGACGTCCTCGCCGCCGCACCGCCCACGCTGACGTTGCCTGATGCCGAGGAGATCGCCCGCACGGTCTTCGGCATCGACGGCTCGGCCCGTACGCTCGTGAGCGAGCGGGACCAGAACTTCGCGATCCAGGCCGATGATGGGACTGGCTGGGTGCTGAAGATCTCGAACGCGGCCGAGGATCCCGCGGTCATCGCGATGGAGGTGGCGGCGGTCGCGTGCATCGCGTCGGTCGACGCTGGGCTGCCCGTCCCGATGGCGCGTCTGACGCTCGAGGGTGACCCGTTCGCGCGCGTGGACATTGGCAGCGCAACGCATCTCGTGCGACTGATCCCGCTCCTCCCCGGACGCAACGCCGCGCCGAACGAGCTCGACGCCGAGAGCGTCCGCGGCATCGGCGAGGTGGTGGCCCGGGTCGCGCATGCCTTGCGGGGGTTCTTCCATCCGGCCGCCGGGCGCGTGATTCTGTGGGATCAACAGCACCTCCCGAGCCTCGCCACCCACGCG
>JBBJNX010000374.1:0-2765 GCA_037721115.1 Candidatus Limnocylindria bacterium | reverse complement strand
AGGTCAACGAGCTCCAGCGCCAGATCAACACCGAGATCACGACCCTGATCGCCACGCAGGGACCGGTGGCCGGCGACGTTCGGGTTCTCCTCGCGCTCTACCACGCGGCGGCCGAGCTCGAACGCATGGGTGACTACGCGGTGAACATCGCCAAGCTGGCGCAGCAGCTGGCGACAGAGCCGGAAACGCCGATCCTGAAGCAGATCCCGCGCATGGAGCAGATCTGCCGGGAACAGCTGCGGTCGGCGATGCGCGCACTGGTCGATATCAGCGAAGACGAGGCGCGCAGGGTCTGCGAGCGAGACGACGAGATTGACCACCTCTACAACAGCGTGTACGAGGACGCGGTCCAACTCATGGCGGTCGCGCCCGAGCGGGCCCGCCAGGCGACCCACATGCTGTTCGCTGCCCACCACCTCGAGCGGCTCGGTGACCGGGTCACGAACATCGGCGAGGATGTCGTGTACCTGGCGACCGGCCAGGTCGAGGACCTCAACCCCTGAAGGGGGGACCGATGCGACGGCGGCTGCTCTTGGTCGAGGACGATCCCACGCTCCGGCAGGCGCTCACCTTCAATTTGTCCCGCGAAGGCTACGAGGTCACCTCCGCCGCCGATGGAGAGGCCGCACTGGAGGCCGCCCGCAACGAGCGGCTCGACCTCATCCTCCTCGACGTGATGCTGCCCGGCATGAGCGGTGTCGAGGTGCTGCGCGTCCTACGTCGCGAGGGCGTCACCACGCCGGTGATCATCCTCTCGGCCAAGGGCGACGAGATCGACCGCGTCGTGGGTCTGAAGATCGGCGCCGATGACTACGTGGCCAAGCCGTTCAGCCGTCCCGAGCTGCTGGCGCGGATCGAAGCGGTGCTGCGCCGCCATCGACGAGAGACGGACGAGCCAGAGCGTCGCGAGCAGCTGGCCTTCGGCAAGGTGGCGATCGACGTGGCGAGACGCGAGGTCACTATCGACGGGGAGGCGGTGCACCTCACTACCAAGGAGTTCGACCTGCTCGCGCACCTGGCCGCCAATCCGGGCAGGATCTTCACACGCGACCAGCTGCTGGCCCGGATCTGGGGCTACGACTACCTCGGCGATGGCCGCACGGTCGATGTCCACGTGAGCTGGCTGCGCGGCAAGCTGCGCGCGGCCGACGGCCATAACTACTTCCGCACCGTGCGCGGGGTCGGATACGCCTTCGCGCCGCGGCCGGCGTGACCGGCACCAACTCCTCCTCGGCGGCTTTCGAGGCGTTGCTCGCCCGTCGCGGCGGGGACCTGCTGATCCTGGTCGACGAGCGGCTGCGGATCGTGCGTGCCGGGCCCGAGGCGGCGTCGCTCGCCGAGCGCGGCGACACATCGCTCAACGGCATGAGCCTCATCGCGGCGTTCGGGTCGGCATCCCTTGATGCGGTGGCGCGCCAGGGCGCGTCGAGCGGCGAGGCCACGAGTGGTGAGGCGGATCTCGGCCGGCTCGGCGCCAGGCAGTTTGCCGTCGATGCGGTGCCGCTCGAAGACGGCGGCCTCGTCATGTCGCTGCACGACATCACCGCCCTGCGGCGGATCGAGCGGGTCCGGCGCGACTTCGTGGCCAACATCAGCCATGAGCTGCGAACGCCGCTCACATCCATCAAGCTGCTTGCCGAGACACTGAGTTCCGGAACGGTCGACGACGCTCCGACCATGCGCGATTTCGCGATCCAGATCGAGCGCGAGACCGATCATCTGGCCCAGCTCGTCGATGAGCTGCTGGACCTCTCGATGATCGAGTCGGGCGAGACGGAGCTGGCGCTCGAAGCCCTGGATCCAGAGGACGTCGTCAACGCAACGGCAGAGCGGATCGGGCCGGTGGCTGAACGCCGCGATATCCGGGTCGTCAGGCTTCCCCGTCCCGTGGACGACGTCCAGGCGTTTGCCGACCCGACGCGCCTCGGGCAGGCGCTGCTGAACCTCACGCACAATGCGATGAAATACAGCCACGGTGGCGCCGAGGTGCGGCTCGGCTGGGAGATCAGCGCGGACCGTATTCGGTTCACCGTCGCCGACGACGGAATCGGCGTTCCCGATGCTCACCAGGGCAGGATCTTCGAGCGCTTCTACAAGGTGGACCGATCACGCTCCCGTGCCCGTGACGCCGACGGCGACGCCGAACCGATGAGCGGCTCGGCCGGCCTGGGGCTGGCAATCGTGCGACATATCGCCGAGGCCCACCGCGGAGCGGCCGGGCTTCAGTCGGAAGAGGGCGTCGGTTCAACCTTCTGGATAGAGGTCCCCCGCGTCGGCGCTTGATCCGACCGTTCGTTGCGCCAGACCGGGCCTGGGGCGGCGAGCGCCAACCAGGTTGGCGTTGTGACCGATGGGTGACGGTTCCTCGGTCGCATGGCCACCTGGCCTGGCGTGGCGACCGAGGACCGGGCGGAATCGATCCGCTGGCCGGTCGCAGCGCCAACCTGATTGGCGGCTGGCGTGCGGTCGCAGCTGCGCGGACGGCTGAAACGACCGATGCGCCCGGTCGTTCCAAGGCGCATCGGCGAGAGGTGGAGGGAGAGCCGGATGCGAGCTCTCCACGGACAAGGTAGAAGGTCGAGATCAAGCACGCATCAAATGGCGTCAGTCGTTTCGTTGAATGAGTGCCAGGTGCAGAAAGGCGAGCACGTCCGCACGTTCGTCGATCAGCTTGCTGACCGGCTTCCCGAGGCCGTGCCCGGCGTCGGTATCGATGCGGATGATGACCGGAGCCTCGCCCGACTGAGCGGCCTGGAGCGCGGCGG
>JBBJNX010000035.1:0-10596 GCA_037721115.1 Candidatus Limnocylindria bacterium | reverse complement strand
TGGCGATCCAGAATGCGCTCCAGATCGCGATCGGCAGTGAAGTGCTCGCCTGCCCAGGTGATCTCGGTGACGCGCAGCCATGGCCCGCCGAGCAGTGTCACCAGGCCGGCCGCGACCGCCGCGGCGGCGAGCCCGGCCAGCACGCGTCGGAATGACGGCAGACGTCCGCCGAACCGTTGGCGAAGGGGTACGCCGGGACGCGTCGCCTGCCGGCCGCGCGGCTTAGCGCCGTTCCGGTTCGGCGTCGCCCCGCGCGTGGTTCGTGCCACGCGCCGCGGTGTGGGACGTGTCTGGGACTTGAGCTTCATCGGTCCCGCTGCCGGGCAAGCTCGATGAGCCGGGCAATGAGGTCATCGAAGGGCAGACCGGCGAGCTCCGCCTGCTTGGGATACATGCTGGTCGACGTGAACCCCGGCAGCGTGTTCATCTCGCTGATGTACGTCTCGTTCGCTGTCACGAGAAAGTCGACGCGGGCCAGGCCGGCGCAGTCGATGGCCCGATACGCCGCCAGCGAGAGCTCCTTCAGGCGCACGGCCAGATCGGCGTCGACATCCGCGCGCGGCTCGACAGACGCCAGCCCCTCCACGTACTTTGCCTCGTAGTCATAGAACTCGTGCAGGGAGCGCACCTCACCGGGCTCGAAGACGATCGGATCGTCATTGCCGAGGACGCCGCACTCGAGCTCCCGCGCATTCTCCACGTAGCGTTCGACGATCACCTTGCTGTCATGGCTGAAGGCCTCCGCCAAGGCGTCCGGCAGCTCGTCGAGCATATGCACCAGCGTCATGCCAACGCTGCTCCCGAGACGGGCCGGCTTGACGACGCTTCGGTCGCCGATCGTTTCGGCCACCTCGCGCACCACGTGCGCCGGCTCGCGCTCCCAGGCCGCGCGCCGAAACCAGACCGACTCGACGACCGGCAGATCGTGGCCGCGCATGAGGTCCTTGAAGACGACCTTGTCCATGGCGACCGCGCTTGCCAGCACCCCCGCACCGACGTACGGAATCCCAGCCAGCTCGAGGAATCCCTGGAGGGTGCCGTCCTCGCCGTACGGGCCGTGAACGACAAGAAACGCCACGTCGATCGCATCGGCCAGGGTCCTGACCGCAACGGGCGGCGCCAGTGCGCGCGAGTCTGGGACCTCCGGCAGCAGCTCGGTGTCCTTCGTCCGCAGATGCTCGACCTCCTCTGCGGGCGTCATGGCGCCGAGGATCCCCGCCAGCGATCCTGATCCGAGCTCAGGCGCCGGGCCGTTTGGCAGCAGCCAGCGCCCCTCCCGATCGATGTAGACGAGAAACGGCTCGAAACGGCGTCGGTCGATGGCACGCAGCACGGACTCGGCCGAGGCGACGCTCACCTCGTGCTCGGCAGACCGACCGCCGGCGAAGATACCGACCCGCAGACGTCGCTCGCTCATACGCCGGCCAATCGGCTTGTTGCCGTCGCCCAGGCATCGGCCGGGCCCCACTCGCCGACGAATTCGATTTCGTACTGAAGCTCGACTCCCTGCGTATCGGCCACGACACGTCGCACATGGTCACCCACCGCGCGGACATCGGCAGCCGATCCGGTGCGGTCGACAACAATGAAATTGGCGTGGAGCGTGCTCACCTGCGCGGTTCCGATTCGAAAGCCCTTCAATCCGGCAGCGTCGATCAGCCTCCCCGCATGGTCGCCGGGCGGGTTGCGGAAGACGCTGCCCGCGTTCTGGTCAGCCAGGGGTTGCGTCGCCGTGCGCTGCGCCCGGCTTGCGGCGACCCGTGCCGCGATGTCGTCGGCATCGCCGCCCGCCAGCTCGAAGACGGTCCCAAGCACGATCTCGCCGCTCTTCTTGAAGCGTGAGTCCCGATAGCCGAACGCGCATGCCGCATTCGCCATCGTCGCCACGCCGTTCGCCACGCTCCAGGTGTCGACGCGGAGCACGACATCCTTCATCTCTCCGCCGTGCGCCCCGGCGTTCGCCCAGACGGCGCCGCCGACACTGCCCGGGATGCTGATGCCGAATTCGATGCCGGTCAGGGCGGCCGCCGTGCAGCGCTTGACGACGGTGGCCATGGCGACACCCGATGCCGCCCGCACGAGGTCGCCGTCGATCACCATCTCATCCGCGCGGTTGCGGACAACGAGGCCGCGGATCCCGGCATCAGCCACCACGATATCGCTGCCTTTGCCGAGCACCCCGGCCGGGACGCCAGCGCCGTGCGCCAGGGCCAGCACCGCGATCAGCTCGTCAACGGTTGCAGCTGTCGCCAACCGATCGACGAGACCTCCGACGCGGAGCGTCGTGAGCGTGGCTACCGGAAACGCGTGATCGAGCCTGATCCCGCACTCCTCGGCCAGCCGATCGAGGTGTGCAAGTGACTCCGCGAGTGGCTCCGACCGGCGGGCCGAGGCCGTCACGAGGGGACCGTCGACGAGAGCGGACCGCCCTCCGCGAGCGCAACGAGCTCATCGGCCAGCATTCGGGCGGCGTGGGGCCGGCCCAGGCGCCGTGCCGCGTCGGCCATGGCGTGGCGACGGTGATCGTGGAGCAGCGCCTCCGTCTCGGCCAGGAGGCGCTCCGACGTGAGCTCGTCGTCCGGGATCTCGACGGCCGCGCCCTCATTCACGAGGTAGCGTGCGTTATAGCGCTGGTGTGCACCGGCATAGGGATACGGGACCAGGATGGATGGGACGCCGGCGGCGGCGAGCTCAGCGCACGTCGACGATCCAGCTCGACCAACGACCAGGTCGGCGGCAACGAGCGCATCGGCCATGCGGTCGGTCAGGAAGGGCTCGGCGGTGTAGCGCAGCCGGAGCGCATCGGGCAGCGCCTGGCGCGCCGCGCCGGCATCGGCCATGCCATCGTCGCCCGCCAGGTGCAGGCCACGAGCTGCGGCAGGGCCCTGGCCACCGCTGCATTCATGCGCGCGACCGCCTGCGATCCACCGAAGACAACGAGCAGGCGGTCGCCGGGGTCGAGCCCGAACGAGCGGCGGGCGGCGGCACGTTCGATCCCGTCGAACGATCGGATCGGCGTCCCGGAGACGAAGCTGTTGCCGGGGAAGGCATCGAGGGTCGGCGGGAAGCTGACCGCGACGCGTGTGGCGAACCGGCCGATGGCCCGGGTTGCACGTCCCGGCTGCACATTGCCCTCCCAGACGAGCGTCGGAATGCTGCGTGCCCTGGCAGCGAGCACCAGCGGCATGGCGAGGTAGCCACCGGTCGTGAACAGGGCGGCCGGACGCAGGCGACCGAGCATCCACCACGCCTGCGGCACCGATGCTGCGAGTCGAGCCGGGTCGAGCACGGAATGGACCGAGAGACCCGCCGAGCGCAGCGAGCGCACGACAAGCTCGTGGTACCTGAGCTGACCGCGCATGGGGTGATTGGCCACGAGCCTGCGCTCGAAGCCGCGGATCCCGCCGATGTAGTCGAGCTCACCGCCGGGCCGAGCGTCGCGCAAGGCCCGCGCGACGGCCAGCGCGGGGTAGATGTGCCCGCCGGTCCCGCCGCCCGATACCGAATACCGCATCGCGCAATGTTCCTGTCTGAGATGTCTCGCGGCTGATCGACAGGAGAATCCCGACCGCCACGAGGTTGATGGTCAACGCCGAACCGCCGGCGCTGATAAATGGAAGGGGAATGCCCGTCACCGGCATGAGCGCGGTCACGACCATCATGTTGATAAGCGCCTGGACCACCAGCCATGTGGTGATGCCGCAGGCCAGCAGGCCGGAGAACGTGTCCGGAGCGGTGATCGCGATCCGGTATCCCTGGTACGCGATGACGACGAAGAGAGCCACGACGGTCAGCGTCCCGACCAGTCCCCACTCCTCCCCGATGATGGCGAAGATGAAGTCGGTCGACGGCGCCGGCAGATACAGATACTTCTGCTTACTTTCTCCGAGGCCGAGGCCGGTGACCCCGCCCAATGCCAGCGCGAAGAGCGACTGTACCGCGTTATAGCCTGCGCCGAGGGGATCTCGAAACGGATCGAAGAAGGTCTGGACGCGCTCCAGCTGGTAGGGGGTGTTGCTGACCATCCACCACGCCGACCCGAGGACCGCAGCGCCGACAGCTCCGATGTAGAGCACGTTCGCGCCGGCCATGAAGAAGATGCTGCCCGCCGCTACGGCGTACACCCCCGCCGTCCCGAGGTCGGGCTCGAGAGCGATCAGGACGAAGCCCGGCATGACGAGCAACACGAACGGGACAAGACCATTCCAGAGCGATCCGGCCTCCTTCCCGCGCCGGTCCAGCCAGTGCGCGAGGTAGAGGACGACCGCCAGCTTCGCGAACTCGGCGGGCTGGAGCGACCCGACCCCCGGGACCAGGATCCAGCGACGTGAGCCGTTGATCTCCGAGCCAATGCCCGGGATGAGCACGGCCACGAGCAGCGCCAGCGTGAGCACGAAGGTCGGAATGGCCAGGTAGCGGAGGTGGCGGAAGTCGACCCGGCTGGCGACGAGCAGGCCGGTCAGGCCGAGCGCCGCCCAAACGATCTGCTCGAGGCCCTGCGCCGCCGGGTCCGCGCTGTTGAAATACGACCGAACGCTGGAGGCCGAATAGACCATCACGATGCCGATGGCCGTGAGGGCCATCACCGCCAGCAGCAGCGCGTAGGCGGGCTCGTGACGCTCACGTCGGACTCCGCCACGGAGCGCCGTGCGACGGGTCGTCATCGTTGCGGCCGCGGTGCTCATCGCTCCTCCGTCAGGGCGTCGACCGCGGCCCGGAACGCGTCACCACGCGCGGCGTAGTCCGCGAACATGTCGAAACTGGCGGCAGCCGGGGCGAGCAGCACCACGTCCCCACGGCTGGCGAAGCCGGCGGCAGCGGCGACGGCGGCAGCCATGTCCCGAGCACGCTCGACCCGCACGCGATCGCCGATCTGCGCGGCCAGCTCGTCCGCCGTCTCACCGATGAGGACAGCCGCGCGTGCATGCGTCGCGATGGCATCGGCGAAGGCGTCGTAGGACAGTCCCTTGTCCTTGCCGCCGCTGATCAGGATGATGGGCGAGTCGAACGCCTCGAGGGCTGCGATCGCGGCCACCGGGATCGTCGCCTGCGAATCATTGATCCAGCGCACGCCGTCACGCTCGGCGACGAGCTCGAGCCGATGCGGGACGCCCTCGAAGGCACCGATCGCCGCACCGATGGCGATCGTCTCCGCTCCAGCCAGCATCGCGCCGAGCGACGCGCCGAGCACATTGCTCAGCATATGGCGTCCGGGAAGCGGGACCGCCCGAGCGGGCAGCAGCCGCTCCCCCGCCACGATGACCCATCCTTCAGCATCGATCCAGGCCTCGACCCGCCCGCGCCGCGGCTCGCTCATGCCGTACCAGGCCACGCTCGCCGGGGAGAGGCGGTCGCCGAGCGCCCGGCAGCCGGCATCGTCATGGTTGAGGACGACCCGACCGGTCGGCGCGGTCAGCTCGGCCAGTCGCGCCTTCACCGCCCGATACGCCTCCACCGTTTCGTGGCGATCCAGATGGTCCTCGCCGATGTTGGTGTACAGAGCGACGTCCGCACCGCGCGTGATCGTCGGCAGCTGGAGCTCGCTCAGCTCGAGGATCGCCCAATCGTCGGACCCCAGCTCCGTGGCGCGTTCGATGAGCGGCGTCCCGATATTGCCGCCCAGCACGTGCGGCAAGCCTCCACGCGAGAGCATGGCGGCCACCAGCGATGATGTCGTGGTCTTCCCCTTCGTGCCGGTCACTCCGAGCACGCGCGCTCGAGTCAGGCGAAGGAACAGCTCCACCTCGCTCACCAGCTCGGCTCCGCGCGCCTCTGCCGCGCCGAGCGCATCACGCAGCCATGGATCTGTGGTGTTGAAGCGCGGCGAGACCGACGGGCTGGTGACGAGCAGATCGGCGTGCTCCAGGACTGCCACGGCGGCCATCTCATCGACCCCGAGCGCCAGCCGCACGGGGCGAGCGCCAAGCGCATTCACCGCATCGGCCAGCTCCGATGCCGGCCGGCGGTCATACGCCACCACGTCGGCTCCGGCATCGGCCAGGAAACGGCAGGCGGCGACGCCCGATCGCGCCAGCCCGAGCACGACCGTGCGGCGACCGCGAAGATCGTCAGCGGTCCGAATCGGGGTACGAGGCGGGCTCATCATCGGTCCATCAGATGCCGGTCACGCCGACGAGGAAGATGCTCACGCCCAGCAGGCCGGCGAGCGCGGCCACGATCCAGAAGCGCAGCGTGATCTTCTCCTCGGCCCAGCCGATCAGCTCGAAATGATGATGCAGCGGCGCTATCCGGAAGACCCGACGGCCGAGGAGCCGGTAGCTCAGGACCTGGATCACGACGCTCATGATGACGGCGAAGAAGACGATGCCGATGACGGCCAGCAGCGGAAGCTGGCCGTTCACGGTGGCGACCACCGCCAGCGTCGCGCCAAGGCTCAGTGCGCCCGAGTCGCCCATGAAGATCTGCGCCGGATGGACGTTGAACCACAGGAACCCCATGAGCGCGCCGATGACCAGGGCGCAGAAGATCGCGAGGTTCGGCTGCTCGCTCTTCACGCCCTCGACCGGGATGAGGCTGATGAGGAGGTAAGCGACAAAGCTGAAGATGAGAACGCCGCCGGCCAGGCCGTCCAGGCCGTCGGTGAGATTCACCGCGTTGCTGGTGCCGACGATGACGAACGCGATGAAGCCGATGAGCAGCACCGGGGCAAGCACGAATTGGCCAAGGAACGGGACATTGATACCGGTCAGATTGAAGTGGTTCCAGATGTAGAAGGCGGCCAGGATGGCAACCACGGTCTGCCAGATCAGCTTCCAGCGCCCGCGCATCCCGATGCCGCTCCGAATGTTCACAAAGTCATCCAGCGCGCCGAGAATGCCGACGCCCATCAGGGTCAGCATCGGCGTCAGCGTTCCCGCATCCTCGATGCGCAGCGCCATTGCCAGAAACAGGACCACACCCACGATGAGCATGCCACCCATCGTCGGCGTCCCGGCCTTGACGAAATGCGCTTCCGGACCTTCGCTGCGGATCCGCTTTCCGAGGCCGAGACGCTGGAGGAGGCTAATGTAGATCGGCGCGAGGAGCACCATGCCGCTGAAGGCCAGCAGGAGCGCGATGACGACCTGGACGAGCGTCGTATCAGTCATCATCCGCCCGCAGCATGTCGACCGCGCGCTCGAGGCCGATCCCTCGCGAGGCCTTGAGCAGCACGAGGTCACCGACGCCCGGAGCCAGCTCGCGCTCCAGGCTTGCGGCCGCCTCGTGGGCATCGGACGCCATGATGACGGTCACGGCCCCCGCCGCACGGGCCCCTTCCGCGATCCATCGCCCCCGCTCTCCGACCGTCACCACCCCGTCGGAGACCGCCGCCGCCCGAGCGCCGATCTCGCGATGCAGACGCTCCTCGTCCGGCCCGAGCTCAAGCATGTCGCCGAGGACCGCGAGGCGGCGACGTCCGGACCCGAGCGGTGTCTCGGCCAGGAAGTCCAGTGCGGCCGTCATGCTGATCGGCGAGGCGTTGTAGGTATCGTCGACGAGTCGCGCTCCGGAGGCGGCTTCGACAAGGTGCATGCGGTGCGGGGCATGGCTGCCGACGCCAAGGGCGGCAACGACCTCATCGAGCGGCACTCCGAACCATTCGGCGACCGCGGCGGCGGCCAGCTGGTGCGGGACGAGGTGACGGCCGGGGGTCGCGCTCACCACGCGCCGGGTTCCCCATGGCGCCCGCAGCGTGTACTCGATCCCGTCCAGCCCGCGCGACACCACCCCTTCAGCGCGGACGTCCGCGCGCGAGCCCAGGCCAAAGGTGCGCACCTCGGCGCGCGTCACGTGCCGCATCGGCTCGACGAGAGGATCATCATCGTTAAGGACGGCAAGGCCACCGCGTAGGAGCGAGCGCGGCAGCTCGGCCTTGGCCTGCGCGATCAGCTCGATGCTGCCGACCCGCTCCAGGTGCGCCGGGTGTACGGCCAGCACGACGCCGACCTCCGGCCGGGCGATCTCGGCGAGGCGCGCGATCTCGCCGACGGTGTACATGCCCATCTCCAGCACGGCGGCCTCATGCTCGGGCGTCAGCCGCAGGAGCGTCATCGGGAGGCCGGTCTCCGAATTGAGGTTCCCCTCGTTCCGAAGGGTTCGAAGCGTGCGAGACAGGACATCGGCGATCATCTCCTTGCCCATGGTCTTGCCGGTCGAGCCGGTGATCCCCACCACGCGCACGTCGTGGCGAACCCGCCACCAGGCGGCCAGCTGCTGGAGCGCGATCAGCGGATCGGGAACCAGCACAACGGCTGCATCCACGTCCTCCGGGAGCTCCACGGGGCGGTCGACGAGGGCCGCGGTTGCACCCGCGCAAATCGCCGCGGCGACAAAGCGATGGCCGTCGACTCGCTCGCCATGCAGGGCGACAAAGCAACTGTGGGGGGTCATGCGACGGGAGTCGACGCTGGCCCCGGTGATCGAGGTGACGGAGGTCGGTCGCTCGAGGCGACCACCGGTGGCGGCCAACACGTCATCGAGAGGGATCGTGGGGGGCACACGTACCAGGCTGCGGACTACGGGCGAGTCTAGCAGCCTCACGGGCGAGCGACCGGCTGCGCGGGGCGGTCGGGCGGCATGGCCAGGTAGTCGAGCACCTGGGGCATGAGATCGGCGAACACCCACTCGGGACGCTCCGGCATCTGCGGCCCACCGGCGCCCGCCGGCCGATTGATGAGGATGACCACCGCGAGCTTGGTGTCACCCGCCGGCAGGAAGCCGACGAAGCTCGAGTCGACCCAGCCATCGATGTACTGCCATCGCTCGACCATTTCGCCCTCGGCGTTCTTGACCCTCACCGGACCCGCAATCTGGGCGGTCCCCGTCTTGCCGGCCACGGTGTATCCCGGGACGGACGCACCATCGGCGATGCCATTGTCGACCCCGTTCGTGAGCAGATCGACCATCGTCTCGGCGGTCTCGGGCCGCATGATCCGTTCACCTGGCGCCTGTTCAACCGCATGGTAGGTTCCATCGGGATCGGTCCAGCCGTCGACGACGTGCGGGGTGATAAGGTAACCCCCGTTGGCGAACGCCGCGTAGCCTGCGACCAGCTGGACCGCGGTCAGGCTGAGGCCTTGGCCGAAGGCATTCTGGGCAGTCGTCAGGTCGCCCGACGCGTCGTCCGGATGCCAGACGACGCCGCTCTGCTCGCTCGTCAGCTCGATGCCCGTCGGCGAACCGAACCCGAAGCGTCGGAAGGCGTCGTAGAGTCTTTCGCCACCCAGCTCGAGACCGATCTTGGCAGCCCCGACATTGTTTGACAGCGCCAGGACGTCGGAGGCCGTGATCGGCCCATGCCCGGACGGCCATTTGCCACGGTCGGCGTTCTGGACCCGAATCCTGCCGATGAGAAGATTGTTGTCATCCTCGACGGTGTCATCGGTCGTGATTGCGCCGGCGTCCAGCGCCGCTGCGATGGTGAACGCCTTCATCACCGATCCGGGCTCATACTGCCGTGAAACGGCCGGATTTGCGAAGAGCTGCCCATCGGTGGTGGCGAACTGATTGGCGTCGAAGGACGGGAAGCTGGCCATCCCGAGGATCGCACCGGTCTCGACATCCATGATCACGCCGGTCGCGCCCGCGGCGCGATTTGCCTTGTACGTCGCCCACATCTTCTGTTCGAGCAGGTGCTGGACGCCGGCATCGATCGTCAGGCGCAGGTCACGACCATCGATGGGCTCGCGGAGCAGCGTCACCGAATCGGCGATCCGTCGGCCGATGACGTCTTCCTGGGCTGCAATCTCTCCTGGCGTGCCGGCAAGCACCGCGTCCTCCGCCTGTTCGACTCCGTGGGACGCAGCGCCGGTGTTGTCCACGAAACCGAGTACCTGGGCTGCGAGCGTCGTATCCGCCGTCGCGCCAGTGACGGGGTACACGCGCTTCGTCTCCGGGATGAGACCGACCCCACGAATTTCGAGCGCCCGAACGCGCTGAGCGACCTCGGGAGACACCCGGCGCTTGAGGAAAACCCAGCTGCGGTCGTTTTCGATCCGCGCTCGCACCTCAGCGGCCGGCATGTCGAGCGCCGATGCAAGCAGCGCGGACACCAAACCGGGGTCCTCGATCGATGGGGGGGTGACAAACACCGATTGAACCTCGACCGAGGTCGCGAGCAGCTCACCGTTGCGGTCGGTGATCTCGCCGCGCTCGGCCGGGAGAGTCTGCTCCTGGGCCAACTGATGAAGCGCCATCGACTCGAGCCATTCGCGCTCCACGACCTGCCACCAGATCAAGCGTCCGCCAACCGTCATCGCCACCAGCGTGACGAGGATCAGAAGGACCAAGGCGCGGGCACGACTGTCGGTCCTTGCGAGCATGGTGGTCTCCGTGCGACGGCCGTCATTCGGCCGCGGGGCTAGGTCAATCGGCGGGTTGGCTGGCGGACGAGGCAAAGGTCACCGCCCCATCCTCGAGTGATACGAGCTCCAGCTCGGTCCTGGCGCGCTGGGTTATCTCACCCGGTGAGCGTGCCTGTCCGATGGCCCAGATCAGTTGCTGCTGTTCGGCGTGGCTCTGGGCAAGTGTCACCTCGAGCGCGTCGATCTCGTAGCCGGTGGCCGCAACGCGGGTGGACTGGCTCAGGTAGAACAG
>JBBJNX010000373.1:0-2782 GCA_037721115.1 Candidatus Limnocylindria bacterium | reverse complement strand
AGGCACGGTCACCTTCCTGTTCACCGACGTGGAGGGCTCGACCAAGCTGCTTCACGCTCTCGGCGCAGAGGCATATGCCGATGCGCTGGCCACGCACCGTCGCTTGCTGCGTGACGCCTTCACCGCCCATGGCGGGGTGGAGGTCGACACCCAGGGTGACGCGTTCTTCGTCGCGTTCCCAACCGCCCCCGGCGCCTTGGCTGCTGCGGCGCAGGCGCGCGAAGCGCTGGCCGAGGGACCGATCCGCGTCCGGATGGGGATTCACACCGGGACGCCCCTGGTCAGCGCGGCCACCGCGGCGCTGCTGGACGGCGCCGGGCTCCGCGACCTCGGGCAACACCGCCTCAAGGACCTGACCGCACCGGAACGGATCTACCAGGCCGACTCCGACGAGCACCCACCCCTCAAGTCCCTGCACCAGACGAACCTGCCCATTCCGGCCACGCCGTTCCTGGGCCGCGAAGCGGAGCTGGCCGAGCTGGCGGGCCTCCTGGCTCGTGACGACGTGCGGCTGGTGACCCTGACCGGTCCGGGCGGCACGGGAAAGACGCGCCTCGCGCTGCAGGCAGCGGCCGAAGCCGCCGATCACTTCCCCGACGGCGTTTGGTGGGTGCCGCTTGCTCCATTGCGCGATCCGGCGCTCGTCCTCGACAGCGCTGCAAAGTCGCTCGGCGCATCGGGCGACCTGGCCGACCACATCGGCGACAAGCGATTGCTCCTGCTCTTCGACAACATCGAGCACCTCCTCGCCGCGGCGCCGGACCTCGGCAGGCTGCTATCCGGCTGCCCCAACGCTACCCTCCTCGTCACCAGCCGCGAGCCATTGCACCTGGCGGCCGAGCACGAGTACGGCGTCGACCCCCTGAGCCGGCCCGACGCGGTTGAGCTGTTCCTGACCCGTGCGCAGGCCGTCAAGCGCGACCTCAGCGCCAACGGCGAGGTGGCGCGCATCTGTGAGCGGCTCGACCACCTTCCGCTGGCGATCGAGCTCGCGGCCGCGCGGGTCAAGGTCCTCTCGCCCCAGGCGCTGCTGGAGCGCCTCGAGCAGCGCCTCCCGCTGCTCGCCGGAGGCGCACGGGATGCGCCGGAGCGCCAACGAACGCTGCGCGCCACGATCGAGTGGAGCCACGAACTGCTCACGGGTGAAGACCAGCGCTTCTTCCGCCGCCTGGCCGTGTTCCGTGGCGGCTGCACGCTCGAGGCTGCTGAGGCCGTGGCTGAGGCAGACCTCGACAGTCTGCAGTCGCTGGTCGACAAGAGCCTGGTCCGCGTCCGGCCCGAATCCGGCCGCTTCTGGATGCTCGAGACGATTCGTGAGTTCGCCATCGAGCAGCTCGAAGGCTCGGGCGACGCCAACGAGGTCCGCCGGCGCCATACCGAGTTCTTCCTGGCGCTGGCCGAGGAGGCCGACCGCGTGACAGGCCTGAACCACGAGCACACCGACGAGTGGGCACCTCGCCTCGATGCTGAAATGGACAACCTGCGGG
Organism: Candidatus Limnocylindria bacterium; assembly: GCA_037721115.1. Lineage (GTDB taxonomy): Bacteria > Chloroflexota > Limnocylindria > QHBO01 > QHBO01 > JACDBZ01. Next base: position 1,295 of record JBBJNX010000373.1, on the reverse strand, counting down.
CGGCGCTCGATCGCCTCACCGCGCCAGAGCGCGCGGAGCTTGCCCAGCAGCTCGCTGGCGCGTTGTGGAAGTTCTGGTACATGACCGGATCGCTGGGCGAGGGCATGAACCGGCTATCGGCGGCGCTGGCATACGACACGCCGCCGACCGCGCATCGAGCGCGAGCGCTCAACGGAGGCACGGCGATGGCGATGGAAACCGGCGAGCAGCCGACCGCTCGACGATGGGCTGACGAAGCGCTCGAAATCGCTCGGATGCTGGGCGATCCGTTTGACATCGCCCACGCGGAGTTCCTCCTTGCCAACGTCGAGGCAGGCGCCGAGAACTGGGCGGCCGCACGCGAGCTGCTCGAGCGGTCTCGTGACGCGTTCTGGCGTCTTCGTCCGAACGGCCACTACGCGCTGTTGTCAACCCGCGTGCTGTCGTGGGTGTATTTCGAGATGGGAGAGCGGGGCCTCGCGCAGGAGCTGGCCGAGCAGAACCTGCTCGACGCGCGAGCCGCGGGCAATACCCGCGTCGAGGCGATGACGCTCGGCCAGCTGGCATCCCGCGCTATCGACGACGGTCGACTCGGCGAAGCTGCCCCGTTGGTTCGCGACTCCTACCGATTGAAGCGCCAGCAGGGCGATCAATTCAACGTCGCGAGCGATCTCTTCACGATTGCTCGGCTCCTCGCGTACGCCGACCGGCCAACCGATGCCGCCAAGGTCCTCTCTCGGTCCTCGGCGCTCTACGACGAGTTGGGGGCGATTATCCCGCCGTATGACATCACTGAGATCGAGAAGGTGATGGGCCGCATCAAGGCCGCGCTGAGCGACGCCGAATACGCTCGAGCGCAAGAGGCCGGTCGCACGCTGACCGATGAAGAGATCGACGCCATCGTCGACGACGCCGTGGTCCGGCTGACGTGATGCGCCCTGGCCTGCCGTCCGGAACGGTCACGTTCCTGTTCACCGACGTCGAGGGCTCCACGAAGCTGCTGCACGCGCTCGGCGCCCAGGCCTATGCCGATGCCCTCGCCGAGCATCGCCGCACCCTGCGCGACGCCTTCACCCGACACGGCGGGGTCGAGGTCGACACCCAGGGGGACGCCTTCTTCGTGGCGTTCCCGACTGCCCCCGGCGCGCTGGCGGCGGCCGCGCAGGCTCGTGACCGGCTAAGCAGCGGATCGATCCGAGTGCGCATGGGCCTGCACACGGGTTCGCCGGTCCTGACCGAAGAGGGCTACGTAGGCGCCGATGTCCATCGCGCCGCGCGCATCGCGGCCACCGGCCACGGTGCCCAGATCCTGGTCA
>JBBJNX010000372.1:0-2783 GCA_037721115.1 Candidatus Limnocylindria bacterium | reverse complement strand
ACCCGAGGACGCGCTGCTCGGCCTCCGGTCCGGGCTCGAGCTCTTCGCCAACCTGCGCCCCGCCGCCGCCCACGCCGCACTCGACGACGCCTCGCCGCTGCGCCCCGAGATCCGCGCCGGCGCCGATATCCTGATCGTGCGCGAGCTGACGGGCGGCCTCTACTTCGGCCGACCCCAGGGCCGTTCGATGCAAGGCAAAGTCGAATCGGTCGTCGATACGCTGCGATACACGCGGCCCGAGATCGAGCGAATCGTGGAGCTCGCTTTCGAGCTGGCGGAGGGCCGACGTGGCCACCTCACCAGCGTCGACAAGGCCAACGTCCTCGCCTCCAGCCGACTCTGGCGCGAGGTCGTGGACGAATTCGCGGTGCGCCACTCATCGGTCACCGTCGAGCATGCCCTGGTGGACTCGACCGCCTACCTGATCCTGACGCAGCCCAGGCACTACGACGTGATCGTGACCGAGAACCTCTTCGGCGACATCCTGTCCGATGAGGCAGCCGCCATCGCGGGTTCGCTTGGTCTCATGGCTTCGGCGAGCCTCGGCGCAGGGGTGACCGAGAACGGCCGCTTCGGCATGTACGAGCCGGTGCACGGCAGCGCTCCGGAAATTGCCGGCCAGGGCGTGGCAAATCCGCTTGCAACGGTCTCGAGCGCGGCGCTCATGCTGCGGCTTTCCCTGGGTGAGACGGAGGCGGCCGACGTGATCGAGTCAGCCGTGACCGCTGCCATCGAGGCCGGGCCACGCACCGCTGATCTTGGCGGGTCGGACGGCACAGAGGCGGTCGCCGGCTTCCTGCTCCAGCACCTCGTCGGGCGCGTGGAGGTGCCGGCATGAACGCTCCACCCATCGTCCTGTACGACACCACGCTACGCGACGGTACGCAGCGCGAGGGCCTCGTGCTGTCGCTGGCCGACAAGCTGAAGATCGCGCGTCGCCTTGACGAGGCCGGCTTCCCGTACATCGAGGGTGGCTGGCCGGGATCGAACCCGAAGGACGAGGAGTTCTTTGCGGCCGCGCGCAGCATGACCTTCCGGCACACGAAGCTGGCCGCCTTCGGCTCGACACGGCATCGGTCCAACCGCGCGGACGAGGATCCGAACCTGCGCGCGCTGCTCGCGGCCGAGACCCCGGTGACAACCATCTTCGGCAAGAGCTGGCTCCTCCATGTCGTGGACGTGCTGGGAGCGACGCCCGAAGAAAACCTGGCGATGGTCGGTGAGTCGGTCGCGTTCCTGCGCGCCGCCGGGCGCGAGGTGATCTACGACGCCGAGCATTTCTTCGACGGCTACAGGGCCGATGCGGCATACGCACTCGCCACACTGCGTGCCGCCGTCGAGGCAGGCGCCACCAGCGTGGTGCTGTGCGATACCAACGGTGGCTGTCTCACCGACGAGATCGCCACCATGACGCGGGCCGTGCGAGCCGAGCTGGAAACGGGCGTGACGCTGGGCATCCACGTTCATGACGATGCCGGCCTGGCCGTGGCGAACTCCCTGGCTGCCGTCCAGGCCGGTGCTCGCCACGTTCAGGGCACGATCAACGGATATGGCGAACGCTGCGGCAACGCGAATCTCATCACCATCTGGGCCAATCTTGCGCTCAAGGTGGGGTTTGAAACGGTTCCCGGCGGCGGTGACCTGACCCACCTGTCGGAACTCAGCCGCTTCGTGGCCGAGGTCGCCAACATCGCGCCTGATGCCCATGCACCATACGTTGGGACGAGTGCCTTCGCGCACAAGGGCGGCGTCCACGGCGCCGCCACCGCACGTGTCGAGCAGGCCTATCAGCACGTCGATCCCGCGATCATCGGTGGCACTTCGCGGCTCGTGGTCAGCGAGCTCGGCGGCCGAGCCAATGCCGCCTGGCGCGTCCGACAGCTGGGCCAGCTGGCTTCCGAGGGGCTGGATCCGGCGGAACTCTCGCGCCTGGTCAAGCAGCTCGAATCCGAGGGCTTGTCGTTCGAGGGCGCCGACGCATCATTCGAGCTCCTGGTGCGCCGGCGGCGTGCGGACTACGTGCCACCGTTCCGGATCGTCGATTACACGGTGATCGTCGAGCGCCGCAACGGGGCGGCACCGCGCGCGAAGGCGAGCGTCAAGGTCGAGGTCGACGGCGAGGTGCTGCACACTGCGGCAGACGGCAACGGGCCGGTCAACGCGCTCGACCTGGCACTGCGCAAGGCGCTGGGTGCCTTCTATCCCGCCCTGGACGAGGTACACCTCGTCGACTACAAGGTTCGGATCATCGACGGCGCGGCAGCCACGGGTGCCCGAACGCGGGTGATCATCGAGACCGGGCACGAGACCGGCAGCTGGCTGACCGCGGGTGCCGAGGCGAACATCATCTCGGCGTCCCTGGCGGCCCTCCACGACTCGCTCGAATACGCTATCTGGCGCCTCGATGCCCGTCCGCGGCGCCGCGATGAGCGGAGCTCGTCGCACGCCGCGCACCACCGGACGCCGCTGGCCGCAGGAGAAGCTTCATGACCGCGCTCGAGCCACGCCCCATATCGGCGGCTGCCGACATCGGCGCATTCGCCTACTTCGAGGGCACCGTGGTGCCCATCGGCGAAGCGAACGTGAGCATCGCGACCCATACATTCAACTACGGCACCGCCGTCTTCGAGGGCATTCGCGCATACCGCCAGGCCGATGGCAGCAGCGCCATCCTCTTCGCTCACGAGCACTACGCGCGGCTGCTTCGCAACGCGCGCCTCCTGCGCGCATCGGTCCCGGAGTCGGCCGATGACCTTGTCGAGATCACGCGCGACCTCCTGCGC
>JBBJNX010000371.1:0-2796 GCA_037721115.1 Candidatus Limnocylindria bacterium | reverse complement strand
AGGACTTCGGGATTTCGGAGTCCTGTCTGAACGGGTGGCTCAAAGCCGCGGATGTCGAGGACGGCCTCAGGCCCGGGATGACCGTCGCCGAGCAGGCCGAGCTGCGTGCTGCCAAGAAGGGGATCCGGCTCCTCGAGCAGGAGAACGAAGTGCTCCGCTGAGCTGCCGCGTATCTGTCGCAGGCGAACCTGCCGGGAAAAATGATGTACCCGCTCGTCCGCGAGCTTGCTGTCGACGGGGTCCCCGTCACGGTGACGTGCCGGGTCCTGAAGATCGCCCGCCAGCCCTACTACCGGTGGCTCGAATGCCGCGTCACCGATGCCGAGTGGGACGAGGCGCAGCTCGCCAACGCAGTGTTCGACGCGCATCGTGACGACCCGGAGTTCGGCTACCGGTTCCTCGCCGACGAAGCCCGCGTCGCGGGCCACGACGTGTGTGACCGGACGGTGTGGAGGATCTGCCGGGATAACCAATGGTGGTCGGTGTTCGGCAAGCCCAAGAACCGCAAGACCGGCAAGCCCGGGGTCCCGACGTACGACGATCTCGTCCACCGGGTCTTCACCGCCGATCGGCCGAACGAGCTCTGGCTCACCGACCTCACCGAGCACCGCACCGACGAGGGCAAGCTCTACCTCTGCGCCATCAGGGACGTGTACTCGAACCGGATCGTCGGCTACTCGATCGACGACCGGATGAAGGCCCGCCTCGCGGTCGCTGCGCTCGACAACGCCGTCGCCCGCCGCGGTGACGTCGCCGGCTGCATTCTTCACTCGGACAGGGGCAGCCAATTTCGCGCTCGGAAACTCCACCAGCTCTGACCCGTCACGAGATGGTCGGCTCGATGGGCCAGGTCGGCTCGGCCGGCGACAACGCGGCGATGGAATCGTTCTTCGCGCTACTCCAGAAGAACGTCCTCGGCCGTCGACGCTGGGCCACCCGCGAGGAGCTGCGCATCGCCATCGTCACCTGGATCGAACGGACCTACCACCGACGCCGCCGGCAGGTCGCCCTCGGCCGATTGACCCCCACCGAGTTCGAGATGATCATGACCCCACAGGCCACCCAGGCCGCCTAACCCAACCTGTCACCAGATGGCGCGGCAGTCCCCTCCGCTCTCCAAGGTCGATTTCGTTGACAGTGGGGGGGTCAGCTTGGGTCGGCTTGGGCGGGGAGGAACCGCCAGGCGATGATTGCGCCGAGCGCGGCGACCGCCGCCGCGATCATGAGGCCCTGATCGGCGCCGGCGATGAATGCGTGCCTGGCAACCGCGAGGAGGTCGTCGCCCTGGGCGCCGCCGAGGCCGTGCGCGATCTCGACGGCGCTGCCGATGGAGGAGCCGGCGGCGTCGCGGGTTCGGGCTGGAAGCGAGCTGCTTTGGAGTCCACTGGCGAGCCCGGCGTCGTAGGTCGAGGAAAGGACGGCGCCGACCACAGCGATGCCGAGGGCGCCGGCGGACAGCCGGGTGGTGTCGTTGACGGCCGAGCCGACGCCCGCCTTGCGGGCGGGAACCGATCCCATGATCGCCTCGGTCGCGGGTGCCATGGTGCAGCCCATGCCGATTCCTGTCAGGGTGATGGTCACCAGCAGGAGGCCGTATCCGGAGTGGTCGTTGAACGTGGCGCCGATCCCGAGCCCGATGGCCACGGTGAGCAGCCCGAAGGTCACTACTGTCTTGGTTCCCACCCGGGTGGCGACCCGGACTGATACTTGGGCGAACACCACGAGCATGGCCGGCAGCGGCACGACCCGGATGCCGGCCTCGAGGGGACTGTACCCGAGCACGGATTGCAGCAGCTGGGTGAGGATGAACATGAGGCTGAACAGCGCGAAGAACATCGACATGATCGCCACGCAGGAGGCGCTGAAGCGTGGGTTGCGGAACAGGGCCATGTCGAGCATGGGCTCGCGCACGTGAAGCTCCCAGGCGATGAAGGCTGCCATCGCGACCGCCCCCACGGCGAAGCTGGTGACGATGGTGGCGCTCCACCAGCCCTCGTGGGGTCCTTCGATGATGGCGTATAGCACGGTCCCGAGACCGGCGATCGATAGGGCGGCGCCGACGGGGTCGAGCCGAGAGGCGCTGGTGTCACGCGATTCCGGGACGAGGAGCCGCACGGCGATCAGAGTTGCGACGACGACGGGCACGTTGACGAGGAAGATCGAGCCCCAATAGAAGTGTTGCAGCAACCAACCACCGACTAGTGGCCCCAGCCCGAGGCCGAGGGCGGCCACGCCGGCCCAGACCGCGATCGCCTTGGCCCGCTCGGTGGGTTCGGTGAAGACGTTGGTGATGATCGACAGCGTCGCCGGCATGATCAGCGCTCCGCCGACGCCCATGACGGCCCGGGAGGCGAGGAGCTGACCCGACGCGTCGGCCATCGCCGACGCCGCGGACGCAGCCCCGAAGATCACCAGACCGATCGCCAGGCACCGCCGCCGGCCGAACCGGTCACCAAGGGCGCCGGCGCTCAGCAGAAGACCGGCGAACACCAGCTCGTAGCCGGCGACGACCCACTGGAGGCCACTGTTGTCGACTCGCAGCGCACCGGCCAAACTCGGCAGCGCGACATTGACGATGGTGACGTCAATGGTGATCACCATCAGGCTGGCGCAGACCACGACCAGCGTCGCCGCTGGCCGCTCCGCTCCCACGCTGCCGCGCCCATGTCGAGTTGGCTCACGCACGGTGAGCGGAGCAACGGCGCGGGCACTGCCCAGCCCGTTCACTGTCGTCCGCCACATCTCAGACGCTCCCTGTTGCGCGAGGCGGCGATACCGGCGCGAGGGCGTCGGAGC
>JBBJNX010000370.1:0-2808 GCA_037721115.1 Candidatus Limnocylindria bacterium | reverse complement strand
GCGCCGGCCTGACCGATCTGTCACCAATCGGTCGCGCTGGTGCAGCGCGCCATCGAGCGACGGGGCATCCCGACGGTTTCGGTCACGGTCGCCCGTGACGTCACGGAGCACGCCAGGCCGCCGCGAGCGGTGTTCGTGCCCTTCATGATGGGCCACCACTTCGGCGTGCCCTTCCACCGCGAGCTGCAGCGACGGATCATCCTCGAGGCTCTCGACCGCCTGACCGAGGCCGAGCAGAGCGGCGACATCCACGCTATCCCCGTCACCTGGGCCCAGGCGCGGCGGGAGGGCATCGCGATTGAAAAGCGCTTCGCTGTTGGCGACGAGCCTCTCCAAGGCAGCATGGTGGCCACCTGACCGAGCGCGGCAACGGTATGCCGACATCCGGGCGGCCGTACCGACGGTGTTGCTGGACCATCTCTTGCACCGCTCCTCGTCGTTCAGGTTCGGGAGCCGCGCACGAGTTGCATCGCGGCAAGCCCGAGAATGGAGGAGGACGACATGACCGACCACGAGCAAGGGTCAAAGGACCTTGGCACGGGCGAACGCATGGCCACCCTGGCTGGCGCGATGGTAGACGCGGTGACGCACAAGGCCAAGGGCGAGCACGAGACCGAGGACGGAGCCCGTCAGACGGTGGACCTTGCCACCGTGGAGCAGCTGATCTCCGATTGGCCCGCCGCCCCGAAAAAGGGAGCTCGGCAGATGCTCGAGCGGTACGGACCACCGAATGAGGCGACGCCAACCAAGCTGTTCTGGTACCGCAACGGACCTTGGAAGCGCACCATCGTGACGCGCGACGTGGTGACCCACAACTTCCCCGCGCCGCACAGCGACTACCTGACCCAGGTCATCGACTACCGGGTCCCACCGGAGAAGTTCGACGAGATCGGCCGATTCGACGGCAGTTGCCTCGTGGACCGGACGTCGGGCGAGGCGGCCGCGCGGTGCGACTCGGAGGCGGCCAACACGATCACCCTCAACCTGATGCACGACATCGTGACGGGCAAGGCCACCGTCGACCAGGCACGCATGACCTTCGGAGAGGCCATGGTCGCCTACACGCTCGGACGATCGGCGCCGTACGCCGAGGGTCTCCAGTTCGCGCTGCCCGACGGCGGCACCGAGGACGAGGACGAGCGCGTCATCGGCGCGGCGACGCTTGGGGAGCAGACGGTGGGCAAGGTCAAGGATCTGCTGGGCTGATGTCGCGCATCCTGTCATCCGGTGTAGCCGGTGTAGCCGGTGTAGAAGGAGGAGATCCCATGGTCGCGAGCCACGCTCTGACCGGACAACCGCTTCCCGACATCACGCTGCCGCTCGTCACGGGCGGCGAGTTGAGCGTCCAGGACCTGCGTGGCAAGAAGCGGCTGCTCTTCATGTGGGGCTCGTGGTGACGCTGCCGTGACCAGCTGCCCGGGTGGCAGCGTTTCTCCGATGAGCATGCGCACGAGGACTTCCAGTTCGTCTCGATCGCGGTAGAGCATGCCGGGCCGGAGGCGGCGCGACAGATCGTGGCCGACGCCGGGACGAGCTTCCCCACGGTCTACGACGGTCACGGCGCCCTCAGCCGCATCTTCGACTTCAAGGCGGTGCCGAACGGCCTGCTGGTGGATGCCCACGGCGCCGTGCGGTGGGCCAAGTTCGGCGGCTTCTCCATCGATAACCCGGACGATGTCACGGCGGTCGAGCGGTTCCTCGCCGGCGACGATCCTGGCCCGAGCCCCGCCGCTCCCGCGGCCTATCACCTCGGGCCGGTCGAGCAAGAGCTGATCCAGACCAAGCTGCGCCTGGGCGAGCTGCTCGCGCGGACCGGCCAGCGAGCCGAGGCCCTCGCCGTCTGGCGGGACGCGCTGCGGCTCGACCCGGAGAACTTCACGATCCGCAAGCAGATCTGGGCGGCGGAGTATCCGGAGAAGTTCTTCCCGGTCATCGATTTCGGCTGGCAGCAGGAGCAGCTCGCGGCCGAGCGGGCCCGTGAGATTGCCGACGGCGTGTGCGGGCCGGACGGCTGTCCGCTCCCGTGGCGGTGACCTCGCGAGACGGCAAGCACTCTCCGCCGGGGCGACTGGTGACCATACTGCAACGGCCAGTTGGCCGTGATGGCACGTGAGTATGGCGAGTACCTCGCCCGCGGGGCGATGATCGCGGCCGTCGTGATCGATGCTCCGGGGCAGAATGCGGCGATGGTGGAGAAGCTGGCATTGCCCTTCCCCGTCCTCTCCGACCCGGACGGAACTGCCGCGGTCCGCCCCTTCGGTGTCTGGGACGACGAGGGTCATATGGCGCTCCCCGCGATCCTCGTCATCGCTCCCGACGCCACCGAGGCGTACCGCTACGCCGGCGTGGACTTCATGGACCGCCCCGACGACGGGGATGTGCTGGGTGCGTTGGATGCGTTGCGACTCGCGCCGATCACGGCCTCGACCCGGACCGCATCGCACCTGACGCCTGATCCCGGGCCGCGTACCATGCCGCTCGCCGACCGCGGGGTCTCCATGCGCGGCGTGCGATTCGCCATTCAGGCGATCGCGGAGTGGGCTCGCGATCCGTGGGACAGGCGCGAGGCCGAGCGCTTGGCGCGGATGGCGGAGCGATACGTGGCGGCGCAGGGCGCCAACCGCCGGCTCACGGGCGGGGGGTAGCGAAGCCCAGACCGGGGGGGCTCCAGGCTGGTCTACGGACGCCATTGCCGCCGGAGAGGAGTAACGTGGCACCGCCGCGGCCCGGGGATCGCTCCCCAGGCCGCGGCGTCTTGGGTGGTCGAGGTCGGCGCCGCCTTGCCGCGGCTCGGGACCTCATGCGCTG
>JBBJNX010000034.1:0-10757 GCA_037721115.1 Candidatus Limnocylindria bacterium | reverse complement strand
CGCGCAGCTTGAGCTCCTGCGCGAGCATCGGATCCGAAGCCTCCACGTGCGCCGTGCCTCCCGTCACGCGTCGAACCCGGCTCGTGAGCGGACCGCGCTCCAGGCGCGCCTCTGCCACGACCTCGGCCCAGGCGAGGCGCACCTGCGCCAGGGCCAGTTGCTCTCCGGCAGCCGGACCCATGCATGCCACGAGGGCTCGCTGCACGGCGGCACCGGCCGCCTCGCGTCCGCTCATGATTCCCGCACCAGACGACCATGATCGATGCGCCAGAATGCCGCATGGCGTCTGCGGGCACCTTCGAGTGTCCCCGGGTCGGCTGTCGTCACGATGACCTGCCCGCGGTCGGAGAGCAGGTCGGAGAGCCGCGCGGCGCGGTCCGGATCAAGCTCGCTGAAGACATCATCCAGCAGCACGATCGGCCGAGGCCCATCCGCGCCAAGGAGATCCGTCTCGGCAAGCTTCATGGCCAGGATGATCGTGCGCTGCTGTCCGCGGCTGGCGTGGCTTGCGACGTCACGGCCTCCGAGCTCGGCACGCAGGTCATCGCGCTGCGGGCCGACCAGGCTGACACCATTCCACGCTTCTTTCTGCCGCACATCGGTAATTCGGCGCCGATACGCGGCCGCCAGCTCTTCGTCGCCAGGTGGCCGGCGTCCCACCTCGGATCGCTGCGACCATGCCTCTTTGAGCGCATCGACATAGACGAGCTCGATCGGCGCCCCGTGTTCCCCATCGGTGGCGATGGCATCGTGTAGGCGACCCACGCGAGCCGCCAGCTCGCTCAGCACCTCTAATCGGGCCCTCATGACCCGCGCCCCGAGCTGCGCCAGCTGCTCGTCCCAGAAGCCGAGGGTATCGATCGACGCCTCCTCGGCACGGATCGCGCGGAGCAGCGCGTTGCGCTGGGTGACGACCCGGGCCACGTCATTGAGGTCGCGGGCCGCGCGACGATCGCGTTGGGCAACGATGCCGTCCAGAAAACGACGCCTATCCGATGGCGACCCGACCAGCAGCAGCATCTCTTCCGGGCGGAAGAGGACGACGCGCGCCAGGTCCGGCAGCGCAGTGGTCCGGCGCGGCACGCCATTGACCATGAGACGCTTACGGATGCCGGGGGTTGGCTCCTCACCCGGCAGAACCAGCTCGATCGTCGATCCACCAGCCTCGGTGCCACCGGCCAGGTCCAGCCGAATGCGGGCAAACGATGCTCCATGGCGCACCAGGTCGGCATCTACCCCGGCCCGATGCGACCGCCCGACAATCGTGGCGTGAATGGCCTCGAGGAGATTGGTCTTGCCCGTACCGTTCGGTCCGGCGACGACGGTGAGGCCCGGATCCGGAGCGAGCTCCGCCTGCACGTAGCTTCGGAAATCGGTGAGCGCCAGCCGTGTCAGCTCCATCGTGGCATCGACGGCGCGCTGCGGCGCGCGCAGAGTCACGGTGTGACCTACGACGCGGTCCGGACCGGCATGATGACGTGGACGTAGTCTTCCTTGCCGATGCCCCGGATGACGCCGGGGGCGAGCGGCCCGGAGAGCTCGAGCGCGGCTTCCTCGGCCCCGAGGTTGCTCAGCACGTCGGTCAGGTAACGCGCGTTGAACGCAATCGCCGTCGGCGAACCCTCGATCGCGGCATCGACCGTGTCGGCATTGTCACCGACATCAGCCGCGTGAGCGGTGATCGCAACGCCTGGGCCGGTCGCCTCGTCGCCGCCGATCTCGATCTTCACGATATTGGCGCTGTCGCGAGCAAAGATGCTCGCGCGACGGGTGCCGGCCAGAAAGGCCTCTCGATCGAGAACGGCACGAGAGCTGTGGGAGGCGGGAATGACCGGCTCGTAGTTCGGGAACTGACCCTCGATCAGCCGGCTCACAAGGTCGATGCCCTCGATGTGGAAGAGGACCTGGCTCTTGTTGGGCGTGACCGTGATCTCGATCGGCGCCTCGACATCGGGAAGAATCCGCATCAGCTCCACATACGAGCGCCCTGGCACCACGATCGTGATCTCAGGGTTCACCGCTTTGTCGAGTGCCAGGGTACGAACGGCGATGCGGTAATTATCGGCTGCGGCCAGCGTCATTCGGTCACCGTTCAGCTTCGTCAATACGCCGGTCAGAATGGGACGGCTCTCGTCCGTTGCGGCCGCGAAGACCACCTGGCCGAGCGCCTCGCGCAGGACCTTGGCGTCGACACTGGACACTGGCGTGTCTCCGATGGCGGCCACCACCGGAAATTCGTCTGCCTCGATGCCCTTGATGCTTGACCGATTATTTCCGCAGGTGAGCTTCAGGGTTCGATCCTTCGGCGAGAGCACCAGATCGATCCGCTGGTTTGGAAGCGAGGCGACGAGGTCGGTCAGAAGCTTTGCCGGAACTGTGATTTCACCTTCCTCGCTCACCTTCCCCGGTACCCAGCAATTGATCCCGATCTCGAGGTTGGTGGTCGTGAGCTTCAGTCCGGCGTTCTCCGTCTTGAGCAGCACATTGGCGAGGACCGGCAGCGTGGCGCGTGAGCTCACTGCACGGCTTACGGTACTGAGCCCGCGTGCCAGGTTCTCCTGCATTACCGAGATATTCATGCCGTCCTCACCTGTTGTTGGATCGTGGATGAGCCTTATCCACGTATTGCTGATGCACTATTAGGTAGAGAGATAGATTACCTACCCGTAGTCGTCTCTCGTAGGTGTGTGGATGATGTGGACGAACGCTTGTTGGGACGTTCGAATGAGCGTGCCACTGCGTGCGGATAACTGCTTTCCGCATGGTCGATATCAGAGCAGTGATCACTCATGACGGGCGGATGGAGACTTGGCCGTCTGTGGATACAGGGTACCGGGCGAAGCCCGTGAGGGTGCAAATTGTCCACAGCGGGCCCGAGATATCCACCAGATCGGGCCAGTTATCCACCATTTCCGATGATTCGTTACGTGACGAGGCCGAAATCGGCCACTGCCCGCCCCCGGTCACTCGGAGTAGATCATTTCTCTGACCGCATTGATCTCACGCCGCATCTCGTCATTTTCCTGGAGCTCGCGCGCAATCTTGTCGTAAGCGTGCAGGACGGTCGAATGATCGCGACCGCCCAGCTCTGCGCCGATGCGCAACAGGCTGATGTCGGTCTCCTCGCGGATGAGGAACATCGCGATCTGGCGCGGGACAACGATGGCGCGATCTCGCTTGCTGCTGCGCAACTGATCCAGGTTGACGCCGTAGTAGTCGGCCACCGCGCGCACGATGCGCTGCGGGGTGATCGACCGCTTGCGCGGGTTGTACATGACGTTGCTGAGCACGGCGCTGGCCAGCTCGATATTTACCGGCATGCCGCTCATGCTGGCGTAGGCGACGACCCGGTTGAGCGCGCCTTCCAGCTCGCGGACGTTGCTCACCACCTTGCGCGCGATGAAGTCGATCACCTCCGACGGGATGAGGTGCAGCTGATCGTCCGCCTTGGAGCGCAGAATCGCGACGCGCGTCTCGAGGTCCGGGGGTGTCAGGTCGGCGATGAGTCCCCACTCGAATCGGCTGCGCAGCCGCTCCTCGAGCGTGGCGATCGATTTGGGCGGCCGGTCGGACGACAGGACGACCTGCTTGCCGGCCTCGTGGATGGTGTTGAAGGTGTGGAAGAACTCTTCCTGTGTCCGTTCGCGATCGGCGATGAACTGGATATCGTCGATCAGGAGCACGTCGATGCGCCGATAGCGGTTGCGGAAGTCCTCCATCTTCTGCTCGCGGATCGAGTTGATGAAGTCGTTCGTGAACTTCTCGCTGGTCGCGTACAGGATCCGCTTTCGCGGGAATTTCCCGACCACCGCGTTGCCGATGGCGTGCATCAGGTGCGTCTTGCCGAGGCCGACGCCGCCGTACAGGAAGAGCGGGTTATACGCGTGCCCGGGCCGCTCCGCCACGCTGAGGGCGGCCGCGTGGGCCAGCCGGTTGGCACTTCCGACGATGAAGTTGTTAAAGGTGTAGCGGGCATTGAGATTGATCGCGTTGCCGCCCGCGCTGAGTGGCGGCATCTGGACCTGCGACTCTTCATCAACCTGGGATGGGAGCGGGCCCGATGCATCGGCGACGATGAACTCGAGCTGGACCGATCCACCCACGACGCGTGCGAGCGTCTGGCTGATCAGCGGCCGATAGCGATTGTCGAGCCAATCGCGCGCGAAGCCGTTCGGAGCGGAGATCCGATATCGGTTGTCGTCGATCTCGACGAGCTCGGTGTCCTTCAGCCAGGTCTCGAAATTGGCCGGGGAGAGAGACACCTGCAGCTCACCGAGGGCGGCGCGCCATACCTGCTTCGCATCCATCAAACTGACGTGCTCCGAACCGATCTGCGGGGGTCCCGCGTGGGCTGATGAGTCCGCCTCCGGGCCGAGATCGGACAGGGTATCAGGCGGTCCGGGCCGGGGGTCGGGCCACTATAGCAGCGCCCGAAACCGCGGGGCAATGAGATCCGGCACAGGAGCTTGCAGCACCGAGACCGAGGCTCATGACAGGCCCGTCGTCGAGCCGACAGTTACGCTGCCGACGAGTGATTTTCGTGCCACCCCCCGCGACTCCGCCACGATGGGTCCGTCCAACCCTGTCGCGCGTGAAGTGGCCCAGATCGGCGCTCCGAGAGTCGATGCTACTCGCCACGCGAGTGGATGGCGGACAAACGGGGAGCCGCTTTCGGCACTGCGTGCCTCCGTCGTGTTTGACCGACCATCGGCTCGCCGGTAGAATCGCGAGCCAGAGCGGGACGGGCCACCGAGAATGCATGCGCAGGCTGGCGATACGCCAGCCGTTCGTGTGTGAAGGGCCCCAACGGGAACGTGAACGAGGAAACGGCACGCATCCATGACGAAGAGGACCTATCAGCCCAAGAAGCGCTCGCGCAAGCGCGAGCATGGCTTCATGGCCCGGATGGCAACGAAGGGTGGACGCCGCGTGCTCGCTCGCCGTCGAGCGAAGGGGCGCAAGCGACTGACCGTCTGACCGCCGGTCTGTCCGACGAGACCGTGCCTGTGCTGCCGATGCTTCGGCGCCACGCGGACTTCGAGGCGATCGGTCGTCATGGAACCGCGCGTACGACGCCAACCCTGGTCCTGCGCTGGATGAGGACCGGTCGGGCGGAGACGCGAATAGGTCTGTCGACACCGCGATCGATCGGCGGCGCGGTTCAACGAAATCGAGTGCGACGTCGTCTGCGAAGCCTGCTTCGCGAACGGATCGGGCAGATTGGTCCCGGGTGGGATCTGCTCCTGATCGCGAGGCCGGCCGCGGGCAAGGCCGAGCAGACAGAACTGGGAAAGGCGATCGACGCGCTTCTGGCGCGATCGGAGATCGTTGGGCATCGGTAGATGAAGAGAATCGGTTTGGGATTGATCATCGCGTATCAGAGGCTGACAAGGTGGATGCCGCCGAGCTGCCGCTATTCGCCGACCTGCTCGCAGTACACCTACCAGGCCATCGAACGCTACGGACTGCTGCGCGGCTCGTGGGCCGGCGCGAAGCGCATCGGCCGATGCAATCCGTTCCATCCGGGTGGCTATGACCCGGTCAGCTAGACGAGAGAGAGCGATTTGACCCCCATCATCGGAGCAGGGTTCCTGGGGATCGAGCATTTCACCCCACCCTGGGACGTCTTCTTCCTGCCGCTCTTCAACCTGCTCGTCGCCCTTTTCCGGATCCCGTTCTTCGACTTCGCGCTCGCGATCATCGTCTTCACGATCATCATCCGCACCATCCTGGCCCCGCTCTTCGTTCGCCAGATCCGCTCGCAGAAGGAGATGCAGCGGATGCAGCCGCTCATCCGCGAGGTGCAGCGCAAGCACAAGGGCAACCGGCAGAAGGTCTCCGAGGAGACCATGGGGCTCTACAAGGAGCATGGAGTCAACCCGGCCGCCGGCTGCCTTCCGGTCGTCCTGCAGCTGCCGATCCTGTTCGCCCTGTACCAGGCGCTGATTCGCGCGTCGGGCGTCATCACCGGCTTCACCGTCAACGATGGCAACCGAGCCGCGTTCGAGACCCTGCAGTCAGCGAACGTCGTCGAGGCCGTGGCCGGGCAGGAGAACACCTTCCGCGTCGCGTTCGAAGGTGCCTGCAACCTTCCCGAGTACTCGCAGCTGCCGCAGTTCCTCCCGTTGAACTGCCAGCTCATCGACCCGATCAAGCTGACCGATCACGTCAACACGTCGGTCGGCTGGCTGCTGGGCCTCGACCTGGCGCAGATCGACAATGTCTTCGCGCTCCCGCTGTTCGGCGGGTTCGCACTCTCCTTCCTGGCCGTCATCGCCGCAGTCCTGCAGTTCGTGCAGGTCAAGATGACGAGCCCCCGGCCGAACCCGGAAGATCCGACCTCCGGCATGACGAGCACGATGACCTACACGTTCCCATTGCTCACCATCATCTGGGGCGGCATCTTCCCGAGCGGCCTGATCCTGTACTGGATCGTGTACACCGGGTACCTGGTGGTCCAGCAGTTCCTGATCATGGGATGGGGAAACCTCTTTCCGATCTTCGGCTGGCAGCCCGGCTGGGCGCCATCGCCGGAGGCCGGCATCACGCCTGCGTCGCGTCCGAAGCGGACCGACACCGACGCCGCGTCGACCGAGGATTCCCAGCCCGCAACATCACGCGCACCCTCGTCGAACGCCAGTCGCGGCACGAACCCGCGACTCGCAAACCGGCCGAAGGGGAGCGCCAAGCGACGAGGCCGTAAGCGATGACATTCCGTGAGTTCACCGGCAAGAACGTTGAAGAGGCGATCCGTACCGCCATGGCGGAGTTCAGCTCGGACCTGAGCGAGCTCGATATCGAGATCCTGGCCCAGGGCAGTCGAGGTGTCCTCGGCGTGGGCGCCGAGGAGGCGCGCATCCTGGCCGCCCCGAAGTCGGCGATCGCCGCCGCGGACTCGGTCCGTGTCGAGAGCGTCGCAGTTGCCGATGAGGCCCGACCGACGGTGCCAGAGCCCCAGGCCGAGCCCGAACCCGGCGCGTCGGCGGGCGGGCCGCAGGCTCCCGTTGACTCTCCGTCACCGGTTGACGAGGTCGCACCCGTGGATCTGGAGGTCGCGGCGGTCGACGCCGAGGAACAGGTCGCCGAGCTGGAGCGCGCCGACGCCGCTCGCCGGACGCGTGGCAGCCGCGGGCGCGGCGGACGGGGCCGGAATGGGCGTGAGCGTGATCGCGAGCAGCCCGTGCGCGACGGCCGTCCGGACGCCGCGCCACGTGAGCCACGCGCCGATCGCCCGGGCCGCGAGCCAGCGCCGTTCGTCTCCGCCAAGCCGATCGAGGAGCTGACCGAGGAGGAACGCTCCACGCTCGAAACCGCCAAGACCGTCCTCACCGAGATGCTGGGGCTTATGGAGCTGAAGGCAACTGTCGAGATCGCCAGCGATGGCGACACCGCGCGACTGAACGTGCGTGGAGATGACCTCGCCGCGCTGATCGGCCGACGCGGCGAGAAGCTCGCCAGCCTTCAGCACATCGTCAACCTGATCGTGGGACGACGCGAGGGCCAACACCACCGCATCGCGATCGACGTGGAGAATTATCGTGGCCGTCGCGAGCAGCAGCTGCGCGACGTGGCCGATCGGGCAGCGAAGCGGGTCATCCAGAGCGGGAAGATCATCCAACTTGAAGCGATGCCTGCGATCGAGCGACGCGTTGTCCACATGGCGCTCCTTGAGAACCCGCGCATCCGCACCCAGAGCGTCGGCGTCGAGCCCAACCGTCGAATCGTCGTGCTGCCGGCAAGCCAGGTCAAGGAGTAGGTTCGCGTGGAGGGCCCCGGAACGAGATCGTGCCGGGGGATCGCGCCGCCTGCGCCGTCGCGCGCATCGGCCCGGACGGGCCATGGGTCGGTTTTGCGCCGAGTCTCGATGATGGCTACGTGCTGGTCGTCGGCGACACGGAAGCGCGACCACAACGGGCCCCCGCTTCGAACGATGAACTGCTGGCGCTGGCCACCGTCTACTTCGACGAGTCCCTCGATGAGCCGCCGGATGATCTGGCGGCAACGCTCGGGGATATCGGGTCGCTCGTGCGGCACGTCGCTGAGCACGAGGCGGACCCGGAACGCCTCCGTCTGCTGGCGGAGGCGGTCGACGCCGTGGACGACGGTCTCGCGGCCGAAGTCACGATCGCGCGCCTGGGACGGGCGCTCGGGGACGGCGATGCCGCCGCGCGACTCCGGCGCCGCGTCACGGAGCTGGTCGGAAACTGATCAGGACGTTGGGCCATCCTCGGAGGCGCGAGGATCGACCGGCGTATCCCGCGGTGGGCTGTCGGCCGAGGGGGACGAGGTTGCGGAGCTGCGAGCGCCCGTTCCACCGAATACCCACTTGCCACCCTCCGACTGAAGCTCCTGCCAGCCGGCGTAGGCCATGACCAGCGCGCCGATGACGGCGACAAAGAACATGATCGTATTGAGTGACCCGATCAGGCCCAATGAGCCGAGCCATTGCAGGGCGGTGATGACGGCTCCGGCCGCGGCGAGAATTCCGAGCGCCGCCATGAGGCTGCCCTTGGATCCCGGCAGCGTCGTGCCGGTCGAGAACTGCGGCAGGAACACCACCGCCAGCATGCCGAACGCGGCGAGGATGGAGAGGAACAGCAGCCCGCCCCAATTGCTGATCAGTCCAGCCAGGATGACCGCCGCCGAGCCGAACATAGCCAGCTTCTCGTTCTGGCCGAGCTTCGAAATGTCCATGTGTGCCCGTACCCTCCGTGTGAATGACGGCCCCCGGTCCACGTCGGACCGTAGCACAGGCGGGCAAGCGACATCCGTCGTGGAGGTGCCGAACGGCGCACGCCGGCGCACCGCCGATGAGGGTGAATGGTGGAGATGGGGGAGAATCGAACTCCCCGTCCAGAACACGCTCCCCGAGAACTTCCTACAGGTATTTCCGGCCAACTTACGATTTCGCGTCGCGGACCCCCGACCGGCGGGGTGCCTCGTCTGCTATCCGGTGGTGCCTCTCGGCTCTTTGACGCCGCTCACCGGAGTCGGCAGCGCCGCACCTCCCCAAATGACATCTTCGCCGTCCGGGGAGGGGGGACGGCGTCAATGCTCACTGCCTAAGCAGCGAGGGCGTAACTATCGTTGCCAGTTACAGCAATTGCCCGCTTTTTTACGAGGCCTGCGAGCAACCTCGACCTGCGATTCCCGGCTCACGGACCCTGTCGAAACCTGACATCCCCACGAACCGATACGGCATCCATCTTAGCAGACCCATCAGCCGATGCGAACGCCCGTTCTAAGGGCGGCGTCGGCTGGACGCTCCTGTCCATTCTGGCGGCAACGGACCGAACCGGGTGAAGACGACGGTGCGAGTCCCGCCTAGAGCTTGATGCGACCGGCCTGCTTGGACTCGCGGTCGAGTTCGCGGCGCATATCGCGCTCGGCGATCGAGCGCCGTTTATCGTGCGTCTTCTTGCCGCGCGCCACGCCGATCTCCAGCTTTGCTCGCCCGCCGCGAAGGTAGAGCCGAAGTGGAACAATGGTCAGGCCCTTCGCCGACTGCAGCCCGGTCAGCTCCGCGATCTGGTCTCGGTGGAGCAGGAGCTTTCGCGTGCGGGTCGGAGGGTGGTTGTTGCGGTTGCCCTGCGCGTATTCAGCGATATGCGCGCCGATCAGCCAGGCCTCGCCCTTGTCGACCCGCGCGTATGCCTCCGCGATATTCACCTTGTGCGCACGGACGCTCTTGATCTCGGTGCCGGTCAGCACGATGCCCGCCTCGAGGGTGTCCTCGATGGCGTAGTCGTGGCGGGCGCGTCGATTGACGGCGATCGTCTCGTCGGGCATGGATCCTGGCTCCGGCTGCATGAAACAGGGGGCGGGCATGGAAAGAGCCGGCGTTTCCACCGGCTCAATCCGTCGCTACACCACGCGAAGCTGTGTTAGGCCACTGCCTCGGTGGTGGCGTGCTTGGAACTATCCATCGGCAACACCACCTCCTTTCGTTGCCCGCGATGCTAGCAGATGGCTCGCGCGCCGACAATCCCCACCACCGCCGCAGGATGCACACCGGCTGAAGGGGCGCCGGCGGGAGTCAGCGCCGCGTCCTCACCGGCGACCGGCTGCCCGTCGAGGAACGAGAGGGCGGCGTCGAGCACTGGGTCCTCCTCCGGTGGCGTTTCGGCGGTGCGTGCCGCGTCGATATCGGGCTGGATGCCGTCAGGCGCCACGCTGTTGTGATCGGGGGTGAACCATCGGCTGATCGTGATCCGGACGCCCGCGTCGTTCTCGAGGCGACCCCAGACCTGGACGGTGTTCTTGCCGAATGATGGCTCGCCGATGATCGTCGCGCGCCCAGCCTCCTGGAGTGCCGCGGCCACGATCTCCGATGCGGATGCCGAGCCGCCGTTGATGAGCACCGCGACCGGCAGCCCGGGATCGGTCGCCACCCCGTCGCCGGTCGAGGGCCATTCGCGCACGTCGTCGCCGGCAGATTCCTGGGTGAAGACGAGGCCGTCGTCGATGAACTGGCTGGCGATCTTCTGGGCGGCATCGATGTATCCGCCGGGGTTGTCGCGCAGATCGAAGACGATCTGATCGGCCCCCTCCTCGAGCAGGTCGGACAGGGCGGTCTGGAACTGATCGGCGGCCGGTGCCGAGAATCCGTTGAGAGCGATGTAGCCGATGTGGTCGTCGATTATCCGGGCTTCGACCTCCTGGAGCGTGATCTCGGAGCGCGTGATGGTGACGTCGAACGAATCCGCATCCTCACGCTGGAGGGTGAGGGTCACTTCGGTCCCCGACTCGCCACGAAT
>JBBJNX010000033.1:0-10785 GCA_037721115.1 Candidatus Limnocylindria bacterium | reverse complement strand
TTGTGCGTGATGTGGATGTCGGAGGTGGCGATGAACACGTGCAGCTGTCGCCGCAGCGCGGGCTCCAGCGCCGCGGCCGCCACCGTCACGTCTGCCGGAACGCAGCGCGCCAGGGCAGCGATGGCCGGTGCTTCGTCAGCAGCGCCCACCTCCGCCGAGATGCGCCGCACGGCCTCCGCCTCTCCCGGGGAGGCCGCCGGGAAGCCGGCCTCGATGACGTCGACACGCAGCCGCGCCAACTGCTTCGCGACGGTGACCTTCTCATCGACGGTCAGCGCGGCGCCCGGCGTCTGCTCGCCGTCGCGCAGGGTCGTGTCGAAGACGCGGATGCGTGGTCGCATCAGGCCACGCCCTCGCCCGGGAGAGACTCGGCCTTCGCGCGGCCGCCATCGGCCCAGCCGTCGGGAGCAGCCTTGGGACCGATGAAGTCCATGTGGCTTCGCAGCTCGGCGCCGACTTCCTCGATCCTGGCGTTGGCGTTCTCGCGGCGCAGGCGCTTGAATTCAGGAGCGCCCTTGCGACCCTCCTCGATCCAGCGTTTCGCGAACGTTCCGTCCTGGATCTCGGTCAGGATCTGCTTCATCTCGTCGCGGATCCGCTCGTCGATGATGCGCGGGCCTGACACGTAGTCGCCGTACTCCGCGGTGTCGCTGATGGAATAGCGCATGTACTGGAGGCCGCCCTGGTACATGAGGTCCACGATCAGCTTGAGCTCGTGCATCGTCTCGAAATACGCAAGCTCCGGCTGGTAGCCGGCGTCGACGAGCGTCTCGAAGCCGGCGTTGACCAGCGATGTGACGCCGCCGCACAGGACGGCCTGCTCGCCGAACAGGTCGGTCTCCGTCTCCTCCGCGAACGTGGTCTCCAGGACACCCGCGCGGGAGGACCCGATTCCTCGCGCGTAGGCCAGTGTCCGTGCTCGCGCCGTGCCGGTCGCGTCACGGTGGACGGCGAAGAGGGCTGGCACGCCGCCGCCGCCCTCGTACAGGCGACGCACCAGGTGGCCGGGCCCCTTGGGAGCCACCATGCCGACGTCGATGCCGCCCGGCGGATCGATCTCGCCGAAGTGGATGTTGAAGCCATGAGCGAACATCAGGAGCGCGCCATCAGTCAGATTCGGCTGAATCTCGTCGTGATATACCGATGGCGCCGCCGTATCGGGGACGAGGACCGTGACCACGTTCGCCTTGGCCGTCGCCGACGCCGCATCGGTCACCTCCAGGCCGGCCTCGCGAGCGCGCTCAGCCGAGGTCGAATCGGGTCGCAGGCCGACGACCACCGTCACGCCGGACTCGGCGAGGTTGCGCGCGTGCGCCTCGCCCTGGCTGCCGTAGCCGATGACCGCGACGGTCTGGCCGTCGAGGGCCGAAGCGTCGATATCGGCGTCGTAGATGAGCTTGGTCATGCCCGGGTTGCTCCATTCTTGGTGCCTGGTGTTGTGGGGTCCGCGGCCATTGCCACGGCGCCGGCCCGGACTAGACTGCGAAGGCCGTGGCCGCGGAGCGCGTCGAGCGCTTGATCGATGACTTCGGGAGTTGCCGTCAGACGTGCCCGCCACCGCTCGCTATCGGTGAGCAGCGTTTCCCCGCCGGCCGTCGCGAGGATGTCATCGAGCAAGCGTTCCTCGGCGGGCGTTCGCGGTGGGTCGAGCTCAACGAGCACGAGCTCCAGCTCGATGCGAGGCGCGCTCGTCAGGTCGGTGACCTCGAGGACCTCGATCAGCCGTTCGAGCTGGGCCAGCACCTGCCGCAGGTGCCCATCGTCGCCGCGGATGGCGATCGTCATGCGTGACTTGCCCGGTTCGTGCGTCGTCCCGACCGTGAGCGACTCGATGTTGAAGCTGCGCGCGCGCAGCAGCCCCGAGACGCGGTTCAGTGTTCCGGGACGATCGACGACGAGCGCGCTGACCACGTGCCGGCGGTGAACCGCATCGGCCTCTCCAGCCGGAAGCGTCTGCGGTGCCGCCATGGCGCTCATTCGGTCGCTCCCTCGACCATGTCGGAGAGACCCTTGCCAGGCAGCATCATCGGGTACACGTTCTGTGCCTCGTCAAGGTGGAAGTCGATGAGCGCCGGCCCGGGCGCCTTGCGTGCCTCGGCGATGACGCCGGCGACCTCGTCGGGTCGCGTTGCGCGCCAGGCGGGGATGCCGTAAGCCTCGCAGAGTCGGACGAGATCCGGTCCGAGCAGCTCGGCGGAGTGATAGTTTTCGTCGTAGATGATCTCCTGCCACTGCCGGATCATCCCGAGCCGGTGGTTGTTGAGGACCGCGATGCGCACCGGGATCTGGTCCTGCACCAGCGTCGCGAGCTCCTGCATGGTCATCTGAAAGCCGCCGTCGCCACAGATCGCCCACGTCTCGCGTTCCGGTGCTCCCAGCGCCGCGCCCATCGCCGCCGGGACGGCGTAGCCCATAGTGCCCAGACCTCCACTGGAGAGGTGGCGATAAGGATGACGGAAGCCGAAGTAGCGCGCCGCCCACATCTGGTTCTGGCCCACGTCGGAGACGAGCGTCGCCTGATGATCGGTCGCCTCGCCGATCTGGTCGACCACGTAATCGGCGGTCAACCTGCCCTCGCGCCAGGCGCCCGATCCGTGCCAGGAGCGCGCCTCGCTCACCTTTCGCCAGGCGGCGAGCTGATCCATCCATGCCGTTCGCGGCTCTGACTGCGGGATTCGGCGGAGCAGGGCCGCGAGGAGGTCGCCCGCGTCGGCCACGATGCCGAGGTCGGTCCGAACGTTCTTGCCGATCTCGCTGCGGTCGACGTCCACGTGCACGATCCTCGCGTTTGGGGCGAAGGTGCTCGTCTTGCCGGTGATCCGGTCATCGTATCGGCAGCCGATCCCGATCAACAGATCGCACTGCTGGATCATCTTGTTGACGTGCATCCAGCCGTGCATGCCGGCATAGCCGGCGCTGAGCCGATGCGTCTCGTCCATGTTCCCGATGCCGAGCAGCGTGTGCGCGACCGGGATCTCCGAGCGCTCGGCGACTTGTCGCAGCAGGTCGGTCGCGTTGGCGATCTGGACGCCGTGGCCGGACAGGATCAGGGGGCGCTCGGCGCTTGCGATCATCTCGGCCAGCTGCTCCGCCTCCGGCACGTCGCCGCGCACCGGTCGCAGCAAACCCGGCAGGCGCAGCTGGTACGGCTCGGGATAGGGGACCGATGTATCCATCTGGAGCACGTCCTTCGGAAAGTCGATCAACACCGGCCCGGGCCGCCCCGATCGTGCGATCTCGAAGGCCTCGGCGACCGCGTACGGAACTTCGTCGGGATCCATGACCACGGTCGCGTACTTCGTGACCGGCAGCGCGATGCCGACGATATCGGTCTCCTGGAATGCGTCCTTGCCGAGCATGGCTCTCGGAACGTTGCCGGTGATGGCGACCATCGGGACGCTGTCCATCATGGCGGTCGCCAGGCCCGTCACGAGGTTGATGGCACCGGGGCCGCTTGTTGCCATGGCGACGCCAACGCCGCCGGTCGTCCGGCTGAATCCGTCGGCCGCATGGGCACCGCCCTGCTCGTGGCGCACGAGGATGTGACGCAGCGGAAACTCGCGAAGGACGTCGTAGATCGGAAGGACCGTGCCGCCGGGGTAGCCGAAGATGGTGGTCACGCCTTCGCGGACCAGCGCCTCGCACACGGCGCGCGCACCGATGCGGGGTGCAACCTGCTCGGCGGGCGGGAAGACGCTGGTCGAAAGCGAAAGAGCTGCCATGGGTGGGGGATCCTCGTCTCAAACAAGAACCCCGCCTGGCTTGTCGGCCTGGCGGGGTGTCGGTCGCTGTTCGGGTTGCCTGTCCGGCTACTCGGTCGAGCGTCCTCCATCCCGCCATCCAAGAAGGATGACGAGTCGAAGAATCTCGATAAGTACGAGCACGCCGAGCAGGCCGGGAAGAACCGGGCGCGCGATCGGCTGAACGGCGTACGTGCCGCGCTCGAGGGACATGGGTGGACCCTACCAGCCGTGTCAACCCCTGGCTCGGCCAAGGCCGGGTTGGCTTCGCATGGCGACACCTGGGGGACGTGGCGCGCGCTATCGTGTGAGCGTTACCGAGCAACCATTCGAAGTGATCGGGCGGAGTAGCGGCAGACGATCTGGCGTCGGCCGTCAACTGACGAGCGGGTTGACCCACCGCAGGCCCGGAAAGCGGCCGAAGTCGTGGTCGGCCGAGCAGAGCTCCGCGCCGTGCTCGATGGCGAGGGCGGCAAGATGCGCATCGGACACCAGGTTACCGGCCGTGCCGACTCCGCCGAGTAGGTCGCGGAGGATGCTCGAATGTCGCGGCGTGGGATCGATCACCGTCGTGATCGGATGCCCGAGCCAGCGGTCGATGTAGTCGAGAGACTCGTGGCCGGTCAATGGTGCGTGCATGATCCGTGGGTTCGTGGTGAGTCGCAGGAATCCCAGCAGGACGGTCCAACTGAAGGCGACGGTCTCGCTGCCGGAGAGCAGCCCATTCCACCACGTGAGCGCGGGAGCGTGTGAGGGCGAGCGCAGATCGATCGCGTACATCAAGAGGTTGAGGTCGGGGACTTTCACTTCCGGAGCTCGACCTCGTGAATCGTCTCCTCGTCCTCGAGCGCCGCAGCCAGCTGGAGCGCCTTTGTCAGGTCGATCCCTGCCCGGACGCCGAGGTCACGGGCCTTTTCTCGGTAGCGTTGACCACCCGCAGCCTCCGCCATTAGGCCGGCCCGAAGGGTTGCATTGATGGCCGACTTGAATGAGATGCGGCGCTGCATCGCGAGCTCTTTCAGGCGGGTCGCGAGATCCGGATCGAGCGTAACCGTGGTGCGCATGAACGCATCATAGCATCAATAACATTGCTGCATTGATGCACAGAATGCTTGTCGCGCCATCTTGGTCGGAGCCGTCGCGATCGGTCCCGCGAGCGGTCTCGGTACTGGCGATGGGCCCAACCGTGGCGACCTGGCTGGCGTATCGATCTGCCGCGTGAGCCGACCGCCAGCCTGACCGTCCTTCGTTCCTCTCAGTTTCTCACGGGCAGACAGGTATCACCGATAGTCGCGGCGGCCGTTCGACAACTGAGCGTGGCAAACGTGGCGAATCCTATCGGGACCGCGAATTGATGAGAATCTGACAGGGTCAACGGCGTGGATTCCGTGATACGTGTCTCCGGGTGAGAATCCGATGGGAATCAGCCGCGCTCAACGTGCGACAGCGCTCGAGCCAGGCGAGCACCGGTCGTCACCGCACCTTCAGAGGCCGATGACACCAACGCCGCGTACTTGGCCATCACTCCACCCACGTGGCGTGGAGCCGTCGGCGTCCATGCGGCCAATCGTCGCACGATCTCCTCCTCCGGCACGTCCAGGTCCAGCCGCCGCGCATCGACGTCGATGACGACCACGTCGCCCTCCTGCACCACGCTGATCGGTCCGCCCAGCGCCGCCTCAGGCGCCACGTGCCCGATCATCAGTCCGTGGGTCCCGCCGCTGAACCTCCCGTCGGTGATGAGCGCAACGTCGCCGCCCAGGCCCTCACCGACCAGCGCGGCGGTGACGCTGAGCATCTCCTGCATTCCGGGGCCTCCGACCGGTCCCTCGTAGCGAATGACGACGACGTCGCCGGGACCGATGCGCTGCGCGCGAACGGCGTCATAGCAGGCAGCCTCGGAGTCGAAAACGCGGGCCGGGCCGCGGAACTGGCGCATCTCGTGGCCGGCGAGCTTGACCACGCATCCGTCCGGCGCCAGGGACCCGCGGAGAATCGCCAACCCGCCTGTCGGCTTGATCGGGTGCTCGATCGAGACGACCACGTCCTGGCCGGCCGTCTCGACGGCCGCATCGGCGACTTCGGAGAGCGTGCGACCGTCGACATTGCGCGTTGACCAAACAACGCGCCCGCCGCGGATGAGCTCGCGAGCCACCAGACCGACTCCCCCGGCTTCGTGAATGTCGAGGGCGGTGTAGCGGCCGCCCGGCATTATGTTGGCGACGATCGGCGTCCGTTCGGCGATCCGGTCGAAGTCCTCCAGCTCGAGGGGGATGCCCAGCTCGTGGGCGATCGCCAGCAGATGCAGCACCCCGTTGGTGCTCCCGCCAGTGGCGGCCACCGACGCGATGGCATTGTCGATCGCCGCGCGGGTCATGATCTGTGACGGCCGGACGCCGCCGTTGACGAGGTCCATCACCAGCTCGCCGGCGCGCGTCGCCGCGGCTTCCTTTGTCGGATCCGTTGCCGGAATGCCGTTCAATCCGCCCGGCGAAATGCCAAGGAACTCCAGGGCCGTGCTCATGGTGTTGGCCGTGAACTGTCCACCGCATGCGCCCGGGCCGGGGCACGCCAGGTCCTCGATCTCGCGCAGCTCCTCGAGCGACATCTTCCCGGCCCGATACGCGCCGATAGCCTCGAACACGGTCACCACGGTGGCGTCGCGCTTCCCGCGAATGGTGCCCGGATTAATGGTGCCGTTGTAGAGGACCAACCCCGGAAGGTCGAGGCGAGCCAGCGCCATGGCCGCCGCCGGGATCGTCTTGTCGCAGCCGACCAGGCAGACGAGCCCGTCGAAAAGATGGCCGCGCGCGACCAGCTCGATCGAATCGGCGATCACCTCGCGGCTGATGAGCGAGGCCTTCATCCCTTCCGTCCCCATCGACACGCCATCGCTGACGGCGATGGTGTTGAACTCCATCGGCGTGCCTCCGGCGGCTCGAATGCCCTCTTTGACGCGAACCGCCAGGTCGCGCTGGTTGTAGTTGCAGGGCATGGTCTCGATCCAAGTCGTCGCGACGCCGATGATCGGCTTCGACAGGTCGTCATCGGTGAAACCGATGGCCTTGAGCATGGCCCGTGCAGCGGCTCGGTCTGGCCCGTCGAGCAGGACGCGGCTGTGCTCGCGCGGGTCGTAGGCGGGAGTGGCGTCGGTCATGGGTGGGAGTCTAGGCGACCCGTCCAGCACTCGGAGGACGATCTACACTCGGGTTATGTCCGCCGCGAACAATCAAACTGATGCTGAGGGCCGGCGGATCGGCCCGTGGGAGGAACGCTCACCGATCGGCGCGCCGTCGGGGCAGGAGGATCAGGGTGTTCGTATCGAGCAATCCGACGTCGCTTGTGCTCACAACTCGGCGTCGATGACTGAGTCAAGATCCTCTCGGAGCTTGCGATCATCCATCGCCGGCAAGCGTCTCGCGCCGTCACGAGTCAAGGTGCTCCTGACCCGGCCCCTCAATATTCCGCCGGTGGGTGTATCGGCCACACATTGGCTGAATAGCCGCCGGTGGGGTAAGGCAGCCAGCGGGACAGCCTGCCCTTGGCTGGGTCAGCAATCGCATGGGTATATCGGCCAACGGATGGCTGGTAGACCCACAGGCTGCATACCAGACTCGGCCGAAGAAGCGCCCACTTGACGGATCGGCTACGGTCGAACCACCGATGATTGACACGACCCCCGACTCCGCACGCCCGCGCACGACCGTCGACAAGATCTGGGACGAGCATCTCGTGGCGCCCGGGACCGATGGTGCGCCCGATGTGTTGGCCATCGATCTCCATCTTGTCCACGAGGTGACCAGCCCCCAGGCCTTCGACGGCCTCCGTGCCCGTGGCCTCAAGGTGCGCAACCCCGGCCAGACGCTTGCCACCGTCGACCACAGCATCCCGACCACCGACCGCAGCCTGCCCATCGCCGATGAGATCGCCGCCACCCAGGTCAGCCGCCTGGAGCAGAACTGCGAGGAATTCGGGATCCCGCTGCATGGCATCGGTTCGCCGCACCAGGGGATCGTGCACGTCATCGGTCCCGAGCTGGGCCTGACGCAGCCGGGCATGACGATCGTGTGCGGCGACTCGCACACCTCCACCCACGGCGCGTTCGGCGCCCTCGCCTTCGGAATCGGCACCACGGAGGTGGAGCACGTGCTTGCCACCCAAACGCTCCTCCAGCGCCGCCCGAAGACCTTCGAAGTGCGCGTTGACGGTCAGCTCCATCCCGGCGTGACCGCCAAGGACGTCATCTTGAGCCTCCTCAGCCGGATCGGCGTCGGCGGTGGAACAGGCCATGTCTTCGAGTACGGCGGCTCGGCCATCCGGGCTCTCGGGATGGAAGGCCGGATGACGATCTGCAACATGAGCATTGAGGGCGGAGCCCGTGCCGGCCTGGTCGCACCCGACGACACCACCTTCGAGTACGTCCACGGCCGTCTGCACGCACCGAACAGCACCAACTGGGACGTCGCCGTCGACGGATGGCGCAACCTGCGCACTGACGAGGGCGCGGAGCACGACCGCAGCATCAGCTTCGACGCCGGTGAGCTGACGCCGATGGTGACCTACGGCACGAACCCAGGTATGGGATTCCCGATCACCGCCCGCATCCCGGATCCCGATGCCCTGACCGATGCGACCCAGCGCGATTCCCTGCGCGCCGCCTTGGCCTACATGGCCCTCAATCCCGGCGAGCCGGTCCTGGGCAAGCCGATCGACGTGGTCTTCATCGGCTCATGCACGAACAGCAGAATTTCGGATTTGCGCGAGGCGGCGCGCCTGCTGCGCGGACGCCACGTTGCCGACGGTGTGCGCGTGATGGTGGTTCCCGGCTCGACCGAGGTGAAGCGCCAGGCCGAGGAGGAGGGGCTGGCATCGGTCTTCCGCGAGGCCGGCGCCGAGTGGCGCGAGGCGGGCTGTTCGATGTGCATCGCCATGAACGGCGACCAACTGTCGCCGGGGCAGTACTCGGTGAGCACCTCGAACCGCAACTTCGAGGGCCGTCAGGGGAAGGGCGGGCGCACGTTCCTGGCGTCGCCGCTTACGGCGGCCGCATCGGCCGTGACCGGCCGGCTGTCCGATCCGAGGGCGCTGCTGTGAGCGAGTCATTCTCCTCCGTGACGTCGGCCGCTGTGCCGATGCCGCGGAACGATATCGATACCGATCAGGTCATCCCGGCGCGGTTCCTCAAGACCGTGAATCGCGAGGGATTGGCCGACCAGCTCTTCTTCGACTGGCGCTACCTGCCCGACGGCAGCCCGAACCCAGCGTTCGTGCTCAATCGGCCCGAGATGGCCGGACGTCAGATCCTGGTGGCGGGCGACAATTTCGGATGCGGATCGTCGCGCGAGCACGCGCCGTGGGCGCTCACCGCGTGGGGCATCCGGGCCGTCATCAGCAGCAGCTTCGCCGATATCTTCACCAGCAACGCACTGAAGAACGGGCTGCTCCCGGTGGCCGTGCCGCCGGAGCAGCTGGGGCGCATCGGTTCGATCCTGGAGTCTGATCCCGACGCCGAGCTGACCGTGGACCTGGAGGCCAGCGAGCTGCGCCTGCCGGACGGATCGGCCATTGCATTCAAGGTCGATCCATTCGCCCGACGCATGATCCTGGACGGGACCGATGAGCTGGGCTATCTGCTGGCCCATGAGCCTCAGTTGGAAGCCTACGAAGCCTCTCATCCGCCGAGGTTTTCGACCCTGGCATGAACAGGTTGAGCGTGATGCGGGTGATCGCCTGGATCATGGCCGTGTCGGCGCTGGGGTTCGGGCTGTTCACAATCGTGTTCGGCATGATCAGTCCGGCGCAGGAGATCCATGCCATTCACAACGCGGTGGTGGCGTCATTGTTGATCGTCCTGTCGGCGCCGCCCGCCATCGTGGTCGTTCGGGCGCCGGAGCGGTCCATTCGCGCTCTTGTGATTCTCGGCGCAGTGGCGATCGCCAGCCTGGCGACCATGGCGCTGAGCCTCACGCTCGATCCGTTCACACTCCCGTTCGCGGTCCTCGTCGGCGCGCTGTGGGTGATCGTGCCCATCCGGCAGGGGGCGTTTCCGTCCGGACGCCCGAGCTGGATCATGCTGAGCATGGTTGCCGCCGCCGCGGTGCCGTTGGTGCTCTACGCGCTCAGCCAGGCCGAGCTTCAGCGCACCGATTCGTCGAGCGAGCACGCGGCGTTCTTCCACTGGGTCGAGACGTCGTTCTATGCCATTGCCGTCCTGCTGCTCGGGTTGCTGGCCGCGCTGCGACCGGCAGCATTCCGCATGGCCGGATGGATGGCGGGGCTGGCGCTGGCCATCCTCGGCGCGGCGTCCCTGCTCATGGGCCAGTACGCATCGGCGATCGAGGTCCCGTGGAGCTGGGCGGCGTTGCTCGGAGGCGTCGCCTTTGCGGCCGTTGGCGCGTGGGAGTCGCGGCGCGATCTACCTGTGGCCAGACGCGAATCAGGACAGCGGTAGTCACGCCGCGACCACGCGGGTTGGCAAGTGCACCAGGGGTTTGCGTAGCCGGCGGAGCTGGCTGCCGGGCGCCAATCCTGAGCATGAGAAGCAGGCCGCGGACATCGCCAGAGCCTTCTGACGCCGCCAATGCGAACCACGCATGCATTG
This sequence comes from Candidatus Limnocylindria bacterium, assembly GCA_037721115.1. Classification (GTDB taxonomy): domain Bacteria; phylum Chloroflexota; class Limnocylindria; order QHBO01; family QHBO01; genus JACDBZ01. Next base: position 444 of record JBBJNX010000033.1, on the reverse strand, counting down.
GACACGCTACGGAGCCAGTCCCTGAACCGTGCGGGCGTCATGGCACCCGTGCTCTTCGATCAACGTGCCGTTCAGCTCACCGGCTGGAACCCGTTCATCGGCTCATACGTGGGGAAGTAGAGGCCCCGGTGGCGGAGCCGCGCCGCACGCGGCCAACATCAGCACCATGGCCAGCAACGTGGCGCGCCTCATGACGCGGCGTCGAGAAGCCAGTCGATGGCCTCGAGATAGCCGCGCCACCCGTGGCCGATGATCTGGTGACGCGTGCCCGGCGCCGTGACTGACACCTGGCGCCAAGCTTCGCGCGCGTTGATGTCGCTGATGTGGACCTCGACGGCTGGCCGCTCGCAGGCAATCAGCGCGTCGTGGAGCGCGTACGAGGTGTGCGACAGCGCGCCGAAGTTGCAGATGACCGCGTCGTAGTCGAGCTGCTCGAGCCGATCG
>JBBJNX010000369.1:0-2830 GCA_037721115.1 Candidatus Limnocylindria bacterium | reverse complement strand
GGTGTCCGGCGGGGGGCGAGGCAGAAACGGCAGAGCCCTCACCGTCGTTACCGTGGATGACGGTTGCAGGCCGCTGTCGAGCGTGAACTTCGCGTGCTCGGCCATCTCCTTGCCTTGATCTGAGGTCAGCGAGCGGCGCAGCGCAAAGGGCCCGAGCCGTTCCACGCGGCGCAGGACAAACGGTCCGAGCGAAAGGGAGAACGCGGTCGTCATGTGGTCCTGGTCCTTGTTGACTAAGACTCCGCCGACCACCGGCGAGCAGAGGCGGGAGCTGCAGAAGAACGCGCTGAGATCGGCCAGCCGGATCCGCGATCCGCGCGCGCGGGAGGTCGCCACGGCCTGCGGGTCAGGCGGCAGAACGTTCGCGCGAGGTACCGCGCATGCGGTGTCCACCGGCCGCCGCGCGGCGATTCCCGCCTCGATGCAGTCGAGCGTCCGCAAGGAGCGCTTCGGCGTGTCACGCAAGACGATGATGCGCGTCACTGAGGCGGGCAGCGACCTCCACGCTCGCAGGTAGCCCTCGACGCGGTGCTCGAAGGCGCTACGTCCCTGCGGTACTTCGACCGCCAGCGTCGCGCTGGCCGATACGAAGATGGTGTGAACTTCGGGATGGCGCTCGAACCAGGCGAGGACCTCCGCGTTCCATGTCCGGCAGCGCGAGCGAGCGGGCTCGGGCAGGGCGCGCGTGGCCGTCGAGAATGCGCAGCCCGACCGGGTAAGCGATGTCCCACGCCAACCTCGCTGTTGGGCCACGTAGCGCACCGCCGCCCGCCAATGCCCCGCGTGGCTGTCTCCCAGAAGAGCGACCTCGTCCGTCGGACGTGCATCGGCGCTCGGCCCGAAGATGCAGGGGTAGAGCGTGCCGACCTTCTTCGTATCGCCCTCGCAGGGGGGAGGCGGCTCCAGGACGGCCTGCGTCGGCGTCGGGCGCACGGCCGTGCGTAGCGCCGGGTTGCGGCACGGCCGGGCCGCGTCGCGGGAGGCCGCTCCGGCGCAGCGTCCCTGCGTCGGCGCCCCACTAGGGCGGTCGGCCGCGTCGGCACCGGCCGACGTCGCCTCGCTGAGCCCCATGAGCACGGTAGCGCCAGCTAAGCCGACGAGGCGCAGTCGCAAGCCGGCGCCTGACCTCACGTGTTCTGCTGGTAGCTGAAGCGGACCGTCGTATCGCCACGTCGGCAGGTCACGAGAGAGTTGAGTTCGGTCGAGATCGACGTACGCTTCTCCGAGCACCTGAAGCCGCTCGAGCGACCGGCGCACTTGCCTGTCCGGCCGTTCTTGACGCGGCAGCGGTAGTGCGCGAGCGCGACCTCGCGACCACGCCCGCAGCTCACCGCGGTCACTTTCAGAGATGTGAAGTACCCGGAGCCGGGATACCTCGGCGGTGAGCAGTTCTTGCCAGCCGCAGAGGCGGGCGACGCACCAGATCCGGCGACGCCCAAGGATGCGGCGACGGCGATCAGCAGGACGGTCATCGGACGTCGTCCGAGCATCGGGATCTCCTTTAAGTAGTTTACTGTTCGCCTAATATGGCACACGGTGCAGCGGACCGCAGCGCACGCGAGGTCGGCTCAAAGCCGCGATGACGGCTCCCCATGATTTTTCCGACCATCGAGTTCTCCATCTTCTTCGGCGTCGTGCTGGCGGCTTCGTGGCTGCTGATGCCGCGTCCAGCGGCATGGAAGGCGTTCGTCCTGGCCGCCAGTTATGTCTTTTATGCAGCGGCGGACTGGCGCTTTTGCGTCCTCCTGGCGCTGGTCACGCTTGGCAATCAGGCCTTCGCGCGCCTCATCGTCCGTCAACCGTCTGAGCGCCGTCGCTCGCGCTTGGTCGCCTGCGCGGTGACGCTCGACCTCTTACTGCTCGGTGTTTTCAAGTACTACGGGTTCTTCGCGGAGGAAGTCGGCGCCGTGCTCGACGCCGTCGCCCTGGGGATGCCGCTACCGATCCTGTCGCTCGTCCTTCCGGTCGGCATCTCGTTCTTCACGTTCCAGGCGATCTCCTACGTCGTCGACGTGCGGCGTGGGGTAGTCGCGCCGGCTCCGGTGGTTGACGTCGCGCTTTACCTGAGCTTCTTCCCGCACCTCGTCGCCGGCCCCATCGTGCGTGCCCGCGAGTTCCTGCCCCAGCTCGAGCGCCCCCGGGATCCGCGCGACGTGGCCTTGGGCGCCGGCGTCGTCCTCATCATCGTCGGACTGGTCAAAAAGGTGGTACTCGCCGACTACCTGGCCCGCTCGGTCGTAGATCCGGTCTTCGCGGTCCCAGAGGCGTACGCCGCTCCCGATGTCTTGCTCGCCGCGTACGCCTACGCGGCGCAGATCTATTGCGACTTCTCGGGCTACACGGACATGGCGATCGGCCTCGCGCTGCTCATGGGCATCCGCTTCCCGCAGAACTTCGATCGTCCGTACCGCGCGCAGAGCTTCCAGGAGTTCTGGCGCCGGTGGCACATCACGCTTTCCCGGTTCCTACGCGACTTCCTTTACATTCCCCTCGGTGGCAGCCGCGGCGGCGAGTGGCGCACGATCCGTAACCTCATGGTGACGATGCTGCTGGGCGGCCTTTGGCACGGTGCCGCGGTGGGCTTCATCCTCTGGGGCGGCCTGCACGGCGGTTACCAGGCGGTCGAGCGGGTGGCCCGCAACCGGGTCCGCTGGAGGCCACCCGCGTGGCTGGCCTGGGCGATCACCTTCCACCTCGTGGTGCTCGCCTGGATCCCGTTCCGGGCGCCCGACCTCGACTTGGCCCTAGCGTTCCTGCGGCAGCTCGGGCAGCAGGGGCCGGCGACGCTGTGGACGCCGGCGGCCGCCGCGGCGACGCTAATCGTCATCGG
>JBBJNX010000368.1:0-2834 GCA_037721115.1 Candidatus Limnocylindria bacterium | reverse complement strand
ATCGACGTAGCGGTATTAGACGCTCGTCGAGTCGAGATAGCGGCGCGTGTTGCGGAAGTCCCAGCACCAGCCGGCGCCGTACACCGTCAACACATCAGGGGTGGGGAGGGTCTTCGTCATTTTGTCTTGCTCCAGGTCCGTGGGTCAGTCGTCTTGTAAGAGGGTGGCGTGCGCACGCACTTTCGTCCGTGGCCTGGGCCACATCGCTGATCGCGTCGGACGTGATGTCGGACACAGCCCGAGCGCGCACGTCGAGGCATCCTCTGCTCAGGCGCGGTGTCCCCCTCCCTCTCACCGCGACGATGAAAGGGCCCGGCTGAAATGGCCGGCCGGCCGGTCGACATCATGCGAGGCGGCGGCCTCATCGGGCTGTTCCGGCCACGGGTCGGTGGATCTCGTCGATCAGGTTGGCGAGCAGCGCCGTCCAGCCCGTCTGATGGGATGCACCAAGTCCCGCCCGGACTCTCCATGGAAATAGATCGGCGAGATGCGAGCGCACGATCCGCTGGATGGCGGGGCGCGCGAGCATGCGATACGCGAGACGGAGCAGGAGTCCGGACCCGGGAAGCACGCTGTCGTAGGTGACTCGGCAGCGCCCTTCGCCGAGTGGTTCCACGGAGATCACCTCCGCCAGGCCCCGGACAGGGCCTGCCAGGTGACGGAACTGGATCGCGTTCGGTGGGACCAGTCGGATCGCCTCGCGCGTCCGGACCAGGCGTCGGAACCCGAGCGGCAACGACACGACCGTCGTGAACTCGCGGATGTGCTCGGCGCTACCCAGGTGGATATCGCCACCGTTCGTCGCGATCTCATCGCCGCCCTCGAATGTCGCCATCATCCTGTAGACCGCCGCGGCGGACGCGCCGATTACGATGGAGATCGGCCCGATCCGAGGGCCCTTGTTGGTCTGGGCGGCCGCGTCGCCTGCAGGTCGTGATGTGCTTCCGGCCGACGGAGACCGTCGACGCGGCCTAGCCCGAACCTGGCCGGTGCCGATGCTGACGACCTCGGCCGCCCGCCATGCGGACACGTTGCCGCCGCGGCACAATGAGCCTCATGGCCGATGACCTCGTCGTGCTCGACGGGAGCACGTTCTTCCTCTCCGATCGCGCCGGCGACGTTCGGGGCGAAGGCGCGAATGGTTTGTTCTTCCGAGATGTTCGCCATCTCTCGACGTTGTCTTTGTCGATCGACGGCGAGCCTCTGCGGGTCCTGACCAGCCGAGTGGTCGACTACTACTCGGCGCGGGTCTTCGGAACGCTCCCGACCGCCCGGATGGGCCTGAACCCGCCGCTCTCGATCCAGCGTGACCGGATCGTCTCCGGGGGCGTCCACGAGGATCTGTGGGTCCGAAACCACTCGGAGGTCGACCAGCGGCTGACCATCGAATTGGCCTTCGGCGGTGACTTCGCCGACATCTTCGAGATCAAGCAGCTGGACACCCGGCGGAACGGGAAAACACGCGTCGAACTTGGCCAGCGCGAGGCCACCCTGTCGTGTGAGCGTGGGGGATTGCGGCGAGCAACGCACCTGGTGTGGAGTGGCGACGGTGAGCTCGAGGAAGGTCGGATCCGGTTCGATCTGACGCTCCGCCCGCGCGCCGAGTGGCAGACGTGCCTGGACATTTCCTGCGTCGTCGACGACGAGGAGCACGCGCCACGGGCGGGGCACGGCGGTTTCGGCAAGCTCCAGCCACAGATGCCGCGCAGCCTCGAGGCCTGGCTGGCCGACGCGCCGCAGCTGGACACCGATTCTGATCGGATCCGCCACACCTACCGCCGGAGCCTGGTCGACCTTGCCGCCCTCCGGTTCCGCCCGATGCCCGACCTCGGCTGGTCGCTGCCGGCGGCTGGCCTGCCGTGGTTCATGGCGCTGTTCGGCCGGGACAGCCTGATCACCGCCTACATGGCGCTGCCCTTCCAGCCGCACCTCGCGGCGACCACCCTCGAGGCGCTGAGCGAGCTGCAGGCGACCGACCGCGACGACTTCCGCGATGCCGATCCGGGCAAGATCCTCCACGAGGCCCGCCAAGGCTGGCTGGCAACCCTGGGCGAGACGCCACACTCGGCCTACTACGGCAGCCACGACGCGACCCCGCTGTTCCTGATCCTCCTGGACGAGTACGAGCGCTGGACGAGCGACCGTGAGCTCGTCCGCCGGCTGGAGCCGGCGGCTCGTGCCGCGATCGCGTGGATCGACGGGCCGGGCGATCCCGACGGTGATGGCTATCTCGAGTACCAGACCCGCTCCCCCAAGGGCCTCCGGAATCAGGGCTGGAAAGACTCGTGGAACGCGATCCTGTACGCCGACGGACGGCTCGCCGAGCCGCCGATCGCGACGTGCGAGATCCAGGGCTACGCCTACGACGCCAGGATCAGGGCCGCCCGGCTGGCCCGAGTCTGCTGGGGCGACGACGCCTTGGCCGAGCGGCTCAAGCGCGATGCGGCAGCGCTGTATGAGCGATTCGATCGCGACTTCTGGCTCGACGACCGCGGTCACTATGCTCTTGCGCTCGATCGCGACAAACGACCGGTCGATGCCCTGACCTCGAACGTCGGCCATCTGCTGTGGAGCGGGATCGTTCCGAAGGACCGAGCGCGGGCCCTGCGTGACCGGCTGATGGCGCCCGACATGTTCAGCGGCTGGGGCATCCGCACGATGTCGAGCCGGGATGCCGGCTACAACCCGATCGAGTACCACGACGGGACCGTCTGGCCGCACGACACCGCGATCATCGCGGAAGGGCTCCGGCGCTACGGCTTCCGCGAGGATGCGGGCCGACTCGCGTGGGCGCTGTTCGAGGCCGCCGAGGCGTTCGAGTACCGGTTGCCCGA
>JBBJNX010000032.1:0-10816 GCA_037721115.1 Candidatus Limnocylindria bacterium | reverse complement strand
AGCTTGTAGGCGAGGGCCTGGCCGGGGTAGGCAATGTATCGGTCCACCTCGTTGGCGATATTGTTCTCGCCGAGCGCCGTGTGGGCCGCCATGAAGTCGATCGCCTGCTGCCGCGTCCAGCCCAGGGCGTGAATGCCGGTGTCAACCACCAGCCGTGAGGCGCGCCAGGCGTCGAAGGAGAGGACTCCAAACCGATCGGTGTCACCTGACAGCAGGCCCATCTCCTCGGACAGGTGCTCGCTGTACAGGCCCCATCCCTCGACGTAGGCGGTGCTGCCGTTGAATCGGCGGAATGCAGGAAGGTGCGTCAGCTCCTGCGCGATGGCGATCTGAAGATGATGTCCCGGCACGGACTCGTGGAAGGCGAGCGTCTCCGCCTCGTAGCGCGGCCGCGTCTCCGGCGCGTAGGTGTTGATGTAGTACTGACCCGGTCGGCTGCCGTCAGCCGCCGGCTCGCGGTAGTACGCGATGGTCGAATGCTTCTCCTCGTTTGCCGGCGTGACGACCACCTCGCAGGGCGCCTCTGGCAGCCTGCCGAACCATTCGCCGATAGCCCCGTTGGCCCGCGCCAGCGACGCTTCTGCCGCGGCAGCCACTTCCTCGCGCGTCGAGAAGTGCAGCGCCGGATCTCCGCGAAGCGCCTTGAGCGTGGCTTCCAGGGAGTGCGCGCCGAGCAGCTGTCCGCCCAGCTCCTCGAACTGCGCGTCGATTCGTCGAATCTCTTCGAGACCGATCGCGTGCACGCGCTCCGGCGCGAGGTCAAGCGAGGTATGCGCCCGCGCGAGCTTCGCGTATGCCTCCGCGCCACCCGGAATGTGCGACAGGCCTGGCTGGTCGTCCGGACGTGCGCGCGGACTCAGCTCAGCGACGATGAGGGTGCGGTACCGCTCGAACGCGGGGCGTACCTGTAGGCCGATGATCTTGAGCAGTTCATCGCGTATTTCTGGCTTGTCACGTGCCGGTTCCATGAGCGGCCAATCAGCGTCGGGACGCGCGAGCAGCTCATCCAGCTGCTCCGTGACCTTCGTGCACAGCGTCGCCACGCCGATGCGTCCCGCGGCCGCCCCATCCTTGAGGTTCGCGATGGCCTGGTCCAGGTACGCCGGCATGGCGCGCCACCGCTCGAGGAGCGCGTTGGCCTCGGTGGCGGAGCGTATCGGCTGATACGAGTGGATGCTCAGCAGATCGACCTGCGGCCCGTCCATCGGGTCGATGCTGAAGGCCGCGAGATCGGCGTCCAGGAACGATCGATCGCTGACGAGCGCCTCCGCCAAGGCAGCGCGCGTCACCGGCTCGGCGTCTGACCTGGCTGCGTCCAGGCGCCGCTCCAACGCGTCGAGCTGCGCGCGCCAGGCATCCCGACCGGCCGGAGAGTTGTCCGTCAGACGGGCATCGTGCCGGCGATCGCCGAGGGACGTGGCATGCACCGGGTGCCTCTCAAGCCACGCCCTCCAGTAATCATCGGCGAGCTGCTCGAGGTCGCCCGCTGCTTCGTTCGCGGTCACGGCCTCATCGTACCGGCGCGCCGGTCCGCCCGCGGCGGTTTCGTTCGGTCAGCGGGGCATCTGGCTGATGTGAGCCGCGGGACCCACTGCGTCGTCCTTGTCTGTCTCCGGTGCCTCGCCCTGGGGATTGACGGCGTCACCGGCCTCTCCAAGCGTGGCGTCATCATCGGTGATCGGGTTCGGCAGGTCCTGGCCTTCCAGCTGCTCGATGCTGTCCTGGGTGCGATCCGTATCCATGTGTGTTCACCTCCTGTGCGCAGGGCGATGCAAGTGGCGCGCCCGGCCGGGTCCTTACAGGATCACGATGCCGTTGCCGCTCGGGACGTGGGACGCCAGGAGGCCGCGAGTTGGGATCGGAAAGTCGCGACGAAGGGCATCCGCCGCTCTCAGAAGTTCCCGATTCCGTCGCGACCCGCGAACGAGCAGGATCATCCCGTCCACCTCGGTGTCGCGTTGCTTCAAGTTGATGTCGCGTTGCAATGCCTGCAGGTCGTTGACGGTCTCAGCCTCCACACCAATCCGCATCGGCAACTTGGTCAGCAATAGATCGATTGCGCGCCGATCACGGTCATTGGGGATTGGCCACTCGCGTTGGCACTTGATGGATGGATGAAGTCGCGCCTCGAAGTCCGCCAGCAGACGAAGATGTGCGGCATCGCGCAACGGCGGCCCGGTTGGGTATGTCTTTGCCCACAGATCGAGCCCGACCGCGCTCAGCAACTCGGACGCGTGGATGACCGTGAGCCATGGGGCACTGCCGTTCTCCACGCGTCCCACCTCCGATCCGGAGACGCCCACGGCAGCACCAAGCTGATCTTGACTGACACCGGCCATCCGTCGACCGTTGCGGATCTCTCGGCCGATCATTCGGCCCAAGTCTGCTCCCCGTCGACTGCCGGCCGCCACTCTTCGCTCGCGAACTGACATACCGGGAGCATGACGAGCGCGCCTTACCGGTTCATTACTCCTCGGTTACCCGTGGGGCGGGGCTAACGGCGACTACGCATTCGTTTGGCGTCAGCTTCGTCATCATCTGCCTCGCGGCGCGAGCAGATCGACATGGAGCTCGGTTTCGTCGGTCGGTTACGCACGTGGTGCGGGTGCGCGAGAGGCAAACTCGTTCCCGGTCGTCGTTAGCCCCATGGTGCGGGGTGCGGGGCGCTAGAGAGGCGACGTCCTTTCCCGGTCGTCGTTAGCCCCGTGGTGCAGGTCACCGGGCACGTCAACTCATGCCGCGCAGGCGCAGGTACTGGGCATTGGACGGATCACGACCCAGGAAGGTGCGTACCAGGTCATCGGCGTCGCGCGTACCGTTCGGTTCCAGGATCGTACGCCGATAATCCGCGCCTACGGTGGGCGAGAGCACGCCCTCGCGCGCGAAGCGGCCGAACATGTCATCGCCGATCACTTTGGCCCACAGGTAGCCGTAATAGCCGGCGTCGTAACCGCCGAGCAGGTGACCGAAGCCGGCGAGCATGAAGGTGCCCTCGGGATACGGCATGCCGGTCACGGCGTAGCTCGTGCGCAGCGCGGCGTCGAGGTCGGGCGCATCCGCCTCGGCATGCAGTTTGAGATCGACCGCGCCATAGAAGGCCTGGACCCCGATGCGGATTCCCTCATCAACCCAGCGGGCCTGGAGCATCTGTTGCACGAGGGCGCCCGGGATGACTTCGTCGGTCTCGAAGTGGCGCGCGAACCGGCTAAGGACCGATGGATCCCACGTCCAATGCTCCATGATCTGAGAGGGGGCCTCCACGAAATCCCACTCGGTCTCGGCCGCGGAGAAGCGCGCGAACTCGGCGCGAGTCAGGCTCATGTGCAGGATGTGCCCGAACTCGTGGAAAAGCGTCTCTACCTCCGCATGCTTGAGCAGCGAAGGCCGATCAGCCGATGGCGGCGTGAAATTGGTGACGATCGCGCTCACCGGCGTTGCGTATTCGCCATCATGGGTTCGATGGCCGACGACGAGCGGAAACGCGGCCGCATGGCCGAACTTGCCATCGCGAGGGTGGAGATCGGCATAGAAGTGCGCGATCAGACGGCCGGATGAGCGGTCCCGGATCTCGTACAGCTGGACAGCATCGTGCCACGCTGCGGCGTCCTCCACGGCCGCGTAGTCGAGTCCAAGCACCTCGCCGGTGATCGCGAGCATGCCGTCCATCACCTGCTGGAGCGGGAAGAACTCGCTGAGCCGGTTCTGGTCGACGCCGTACTCGTCTCGTCGCAGCGTGTCGTCGTAATAGCGCCAGTCCCAGGCGGTGATCGGTCCGTCGTGGCCATCGGCCTTCAACCGTTCACCGAGACGATCCAGCTCGCGGCGAACCTGTGCGGCAAGGGAGGGGAGCAGCTCCTCGTAAAAGGTCGCCACGCGCTCCGGCGTACGAGCCATCTTGAGCTCCATCGCATGGTGCGCCCACGTCGGCTCGCCGAGCAGCGCGGCAACGCGCCGACGGAGGTCGAGTGCCTCATCGAGGAGAGGCCGATTGCCTTCCACCGCCCTGTTCCAGTTCTTCATGAACAGCTCGCGCCGCAGCGTGCGGTCGTGCGCCTGGTCCAGGAACGGGTTCACTTCGGGATAATCCAAGCTGACCCGATACGTTCCCTTGCGCTCGCCCGGCGAGAGGCGCTCGACGAAGTCGTCAGGCAGTCCGGCGAGCTGTTCGCGAGTGACCTCGATCCCGTCGCTGTATTCGTTCAGGTTGCGCTGAAATGCGACCTCCACCTCGACCAGTCGGGTGCGCAGCCGTTCGAGCTCCGCTCGCTCATCGGCGCCCAGCTCGTGGCCGGCGCGCCGAAAGTCCCGCAGCCAATGCTCGAGGAGCCGTGCGGGCTCACCGTCGAGCCCACGTGCCTCATCGGTATCGGAGAACGAGCGGACCGCGTCGTACAGGTCGGAGCGGAAGACGAGGGCCACTCGCCACTTGTTGATGCGCTCCTCGGCCTCGTTTCCGGCATCTCGCACGGCCGGATCGTTATGCACCTGCCCCATGAACGCGCCGCGTCCGTACACGTCCAGTACGGCGGCGCCGGCCAGCTCCAGGGGAAGCAGCGTCTCGTCGAAGGTCGGGGAGGCGGCACTCGCAACGGCACGGGCGACGTGCCCATCGGCGAGGGCGATACCGGCATCGGTCTCGGAGCGGACTGTGTCACCGGTGACCGCGCGGTAGTCGTACAGCATCGGTGCATCGTACCCGCGGCGTGAGGCATCCTGCTCTGTGCCATGTCGACCAGTACCACGCAATTCGCACCGGGATCTGTGGTTCTCATCACCGGTATCCCGGCGGCCGGCAAGTCCACCACCGCGCAGCTCCTGGCCGAACGTCTGCCCAGATCGGTCCATCTGCGTGGCGACCTCTTCAGGCGGCTCATCGTCAATGGCGGCGCCAACATGCTTCCCGACCGTCGCGTCGATGCCATCAACCAGCTTCAGCTCCGCTACCGATTGGCCGCCGCCGCGGCGGATCTCTACGCCGAAGCCGGCTTCGCGGTTGCTTACCAGGACGTGCTCATGGAGGCGGATTTCGCCGCCCAGATCGAGCGTATTCGATCACGACCCATGTACGTTGTGGGACTGCTGCCGAGCCAGGAGGCGGTCGAGCAGCGGGAATCGACGCGCGACAAGAAGGCGTACGACCCGTGGACGGTCGCGGAGCTCGATGAAGCGCTCCGCAACCGAACGCCGCGGATCGGGCTGTGGCTGGACACTTCTGCCCAGAGGCCAGAGCAAACGGTCGACGAGCTCATTGCGAGGGCCGCCGAGGCGCTCATCGCCTGAGCCGCACGGACTCCGCGGAGATGATTCGGTTCGTGGTTCGCAACGCGGGCGCCAGCGTTCATGAATTTCTCATCGGTACGCCGCAGGAACAGCGAATTTTGCAGAAGAGATGGTCGGCGGGCACGGAGGCGGACACGCAGCCGATGCCGGCGTCAGCGTCGAACCCGGAGCGGCCGCCGAGTTTACGTACTCGTTCGAGGCTGACGACCGCGATCTGCTCGTGGGCTGCCATCAGCCCGGCCATTACGAGGGTGGGATGGTGGCGCCGCTGGAGGTCACTTCCTGATCGCCGGCTCAACGCCTCGATGCATCGAGAGCAATCCACGCAAGCCGCCTCGCTCGCGCGATCCCCACGGTGGATCGAGGTCACGTGCGCACGAGTGCCGCATCGGGGAGGGGTTCATGCCGTGCAGGCCTCGACACATCGAAGGAATCGCGCGTGGAGCGGCATCCGACTCTGATTAGCTCGATGCATCGAGGCGACCACGTGCAGCGCGCTCCAGTGGCCTGAAGCTCCCACATGACAATCGGCATCGGTCATGCATGAACCGCCGGCATGAAGGTGCGCTTTGGATATGCCCTCAGCAGTGAGGAGCATCGGACTGCCGATCTGGTTCGTAATGCCGCAATGGCCGAGGAGTCGGGTTTCGAGTTCGTCCTGATCAGTGACCACTATCACCCGTGGGTGGACGCCCAGGGCCATTCGCCCTTTGTGTGGACCGTCCTCGGGGCGATCGCTCGCGAAACGCAGACGCTGGAGGTGGGCACGGGCGTCACCTGTCCGATGATCCGCATTCACCCGGCGATCAATGCCCAGGCTGCAGCGACCACCGACGACCTCTTCGAAGGCCGATTCTTCCTCGGTGTCGGCACCGGCGAGAACCTGAACGAGCACATTCTCGGCGATCATTGGCCGCCGTACGCCGATCGGAGCGAGATGCTCATCGAGTCGATGGAGATCATGCGCGATCTGTGGAAGGGCAAGCTCTACAGCCACCAGGGGGAGCACTACGTCGTTGAGAATGCCCGCATCTACACGCTGCCGGAGCAGCCGCCGCGGATCATGGTCGCGGCGCAGGGTCCGGAATCCGCCGCACTGGCCGGCAGGCACGGGGATGGCCTGATCATCACGTCGCCGGATACCGAGGTGATCGGTGGCTTCCGCGACAGTGGTGGTGATGACAAGCCGATCTACGGTCAGGTGACCTGCTGCTGGGCGTCGTCAGCAGAGAAGGGCAAGCGGACGCTGCACGAGATCTGGCCGAACGCCGGCGTACCGGGCGAGCTCTCACAGGAGCTGCCGCTCCCGCAGCATTTCGAGCAGGCTTCCAGCCTCGTCACCGCGGAGATGCTGGCTGAGAAGACGCCGATCGGCCCGGACGTCGAACCCTATGTTGACGCGGTCCGCGAACTCATCGAGGCCGGCGTCGGGAACGTCTACATCCACCAAGTTGGCCCCGACCAGGAAGGATTCTTCCGTTTCTTCCGCGACGAGCTCCAGCCCGAACTGGCGAAGCTGGGCCGATCGTCCGGCGCCAGGCGCGCCGCTGGAAATGGCACCAAGGAACGCGGCAAGTCAGGAAAGTCCAAGAAGGCCAAGTAGGAGAACGCCGATAGATCGGGTAGTCAGGCGCGCAAGGACTGGTTCCTGTGCTGTGATGCAGCATGAATCGGGTGATGCGGCACCGGGGATCACCCTTAGGCGCGTGGTTGCCTCATCTGTTGGCACGCGTCGCGTTCGCAAAGGGCTGCCGACCCGCCAGGTCATTCAGCCAATCGGTCCTTGACCTTCCCTTGAGGTGGTAGGCTTCCGGCGATCCTGAGCCAAACGCGATGATGGGGAGGTCCGTTTCATGAGACAGGGCCAAGGAATCGAGCCCGGGAGGCGCGCGGGCGCGCCTCGGACGCACACGCGATACCGCGCCGCGGCGATGCTCGCGGCCGGCGCACTCATTCTCGGCGCATGCACGGGAGGCGGTTCCGACGGATCGTCGGGCGCCGATGCCAGCGCAGGTGGCGGCGAGGCCGGAGGCTATCCGGACGCGCAGATCACGTTCGTGGTGCCCTTTGCGGCCGGCGGTCCGACGGACACCGTGACGCGCCTGATCGCGGAGCCCATGGCGACGGAGCTGGGCGTCGAGATCGTCGTCCAGAACGTCGAGGGCGCCGGCGGAACGGTGGCCGCCGAACAGGTCGCGAACGCGGAGCCGGACGGCTACACGGTCTTGATGCACCACATCGGCATGTCGACAGCCCCCACGCTGTATCCCGACCTTCCGTACGATCCGACCGAGGACTTCGAGCCGATTGGCCTCGTGACCGAGGTGCCGATGACGATCATCGGCAGCCCGAACTTCGAGCCGAACACGATGGAGGAGCTGCTCGCCTACGTCGAGGAGAACATCGACGAGGTGACGTACGCCAACGCCGGCATTGGCGCGGCGTCACAGCTCTGTGGCCTGCTCATCGAGACTGCCACGGGGCTCGATCTCACCGAGGTGCCGTACGACGGCACCGGCCCGGCGCTAGACGACCTCCTGGGTGACCAGGTCGACTTCATGTGCGACCAGACCACGAACACGGCCGAAAACATCCAGTCCGAGGCTGTGAAGGCCTACGCCGTCACGACTCCGGAGCGCATCGAGGCGCTGCCGGACCTCCCGACAACGGAAGAGGGCGGCATCGGCGACGTGGCCGTCACCGTGTGGCACGGCCTGTACGTGCCCGGCGGCGCGCCGCAGGAGATCGTCGATGCTCTCAACAGCGCACTCCTGGTGGCGCTGCAGGACGAGAACGTGATCTCGTCGTTGGCTGACCTGGGGACGGCACCGGTCGAGCAGGACCGCGCCACGCCCGACGCGCACGCGGAGCACCTCCAGTCCCAGATTGAGCTGTGGCGGCCGATCATCGAAGAAGCCGGGGTGACGGCCGGCTAGTCACGTCAATCGCGATGGGGGTGGCGCTGGATCGCCAACCCCATCGCTCTCGCAGCGGAGGGAGGTGTTCGTGCCCGCAGTTCGCCGCGCGCTCAAGGACATCCTGGCCGGGACGCTCTTCATCGGGCTCGGCCTTGCGTTCGCCCTCGGAGCGTTGGCGTACAGCATCGGCACGCCGCTTCGCATGGGACCCGGCTACGTGCCGCTCGTCCTGGGTGGCCTGCTCGCCGTCCTCGGCGTCGCGGTCATCGTCAAGGGCTTCATTGCCGGTGAGGGCGAGGAGATCGGAGGCCTGGACTGGCGCGCCCTGATCCTCGTCTCCGCCGGAATCCTGTTCTTCGGGATTACCGTGCGCGGTCTCGGCGCGGTGGGCGCCCTCTTCGGTGCGACGCTGCTCGCGGCGCTCGCCCGCTCGCAGACCTCGTGGCAGCAGGCGCTGGTGATCGCGGCCGGCATCACGGCCCTGTCGGTCGTGATCTTCATCTTTGCCCTTCAGTTGCGGCTGCCCCTCGTCGGCCCGTGGATCCCGGTGTAGGGCCGGCGCATGGAGCTGTTCGACAACCTCGGCCTCGGTATCGAGACGGCAGTACGCATCGAGAACCTGTTGTACTGCCTCATCGGCGTCGTGCTCGGCACGGCGGTCGGCGTCCTCCCGGGCATCGGGCCGACGGCCACGATCGCACTGCTGCTGCCGATCACCTTCAACTTTCAGCCGGTGTCGGCGCTGATTATGCTGGCCGGCATCTACTACGGCGCGCAGTACGGTGGCTCGACCACCGCGATCCTGATCAACCTGCCGGGAGAGTCGTCCGCCGCGGTCACCGCCATCGACGGCCACGAGATGGCGCGCAAGGGCCGGGCGGGCGTGGCGCTCGCCACCGCGGCCATCGGCTCGTTCATCGCCGGCTCCGTCGCAACGGTCGTCATCGCGCTGTTCGCCCCGCCGTTGGCGGCCGTGGCCCTCACGTTCGGATCGCCGGAGTTCTTCTCGCTCGTCGTCCTGGGCCTGATCGCCTCGATTGCTCTGGCGCGCGGGTCCACGGTGAAGGCGCTGGCGATGATCGTCCTGGGCTTGCTGCTCGGCACGGTCGGCCAGGACACCTACACCGCCACCCCTCGCTTCGTCTTCGGCATCCGCGAGCTCTACAGTGGCATCAACTTCGTGTCGGTCGCGGTCGGCATGTTCGGTGTCGCCGAGATCCTGCGCAACCTCGAGGACGAGAGGACCCGCAAGCTCATCACCCATAAGATCGCCGGGCTGTGGCCGACGCGCGACGACTTCCGCCGCATGGCTGCCCCCATCGCCCGCGGCACGGCTCTCGGTTCGGCGCTCGGCGTCCTGCCCGGCGCGGGCCACGTGCTCGCCTCGTTCGGCTCCTACTCAATGGAGAAGCGCCTGTCGCGCCGCAAGCAGGAGTTCGGTCACGGCGCCATCGAGGGCGTGGCCGGGCCCGAGTCGGCGAACAACGCGGCTGCTCAGACCTCGTTCATTCCGCTCCTCACGCTCGGCCTGCCGGCGAGCCCGGTGATGGCACTCATGGTGGGAGCCCTCATCATCCACGGCATCACCCCGGGCCCGAACATCATCAACGATGAGCCGGCGCTGTTCTGGGGGCTCATCGTGTCGATGTGGATCGGCAACTTCTTCCTGGTCATGCTCAACCTGCCGCTCATCGGCATCTGGGTGAAGATGCTCACGATCCCCTACAAGATCCTGTTCCCGGTGATCATCGCCTTCGCCTCGATCGGCACGTTCTCGCTCGGACTCAACGCCTGGGACGTGTTCATGATCGCGTTCTTCGGCGTGCTGGGCTACGTGCTCATCAAGCTCGGCTGCGAGCCGGCGCCGCTCCTTCTCGGCTTCGTCCTCGGACCGCTGCTCGAGGACCACCTGCGCCGTTCGCTGATCATCTCGCGCGGTGACCTGGCGATCTTCGTCGAGCGGCCGGTCTCGGCGGTCCTGCTGGCGCTCGCGGTCGTTGCGCTCGCCCTCGCCGTCCTGCCGGCCATCCGCAAGAAGCGCGAGGTGGTCTTCGCGGACGAGGACGACCTTTAGCGCTCGACCTCGGTCAGACATGAGTGCCGATCTATCCGGCAGCCAGGCGCGCATGCGCTGATCCCTGCGCCGTGATGCCGAATCTTTCGTGTCAGGCGACGCGCGAAGGCACGTTCATGTGCCGGGCTGCCTCATCGTTCGGCGCGCCGCACTTCTGACGCGATGTTCGCCGTGAGCACTCAGCGTATCGAACAACGACGTGCCCTGGTCGGGATGATTCATACGCGTCGCCCGGGAAGGATTCGTCCAACAGCTCGAGCAGGACGGCTACGAAGCCATCATGACCGTTCGCCGGTCGGAATTCATCGCTCGGCCGATGGTCGCGCGCGCCCACTCCGATGAGTTCGGCCGCTGCCACTCGTCGTATCATCGACACTGCACGGACGAGCTTCAGCAAGGAGACAGCATGAACTTCAACAGCATCCTGATCGGGTCCGAGGATCCGAAACGCCTGGCTGAGTACTACACCAGGCTTCTGGGCACGCCCATCATGGAAGACAGCGGCTACACCGGGTGGCAGCTCGGCAATGGTTGGATGACCGTC
>JBBJNX010000367.1:0-2837 GCA_037721115.1 Candidatus Limnocylindria bacterium | reverse complement strand
CGATGCGCGCGCAGCGATCTCGCTCGATCCACCGCGGAGCATCCCCGCGCCGACCGCCGCGGGGTACGGCTCGACGCTCACGACTCGCGAGCGGGCCGAATACCACTACGTCGAGCGCGACCTGCGCAACATCGGCATCCTGACCGCCCTGATGGCGGTCCTGCTGGTCATCGCCTGGATTGCATTCACCGCGCTCAACCTCACCGGCTGAAGCCGGGCACCCACCAAGGTGGACGCCCGGCTCATGGAAATCTGTCAGCCCTCGGCTAGCAGGGCCTCGAGGCGGTCGTAGGTCTCGATCGCGCCGCCGACCATGCCGGTCGCCAGGGCACCCTCGAGGATTTCGGGCGAACCCATGTGCGAGATGACCATCATCTTCGTTTTTCCATCGATCTCCTCGAAGGTGACGGTCTCCGGGCCCCCCTGCGGGCCGACGCCCTCGACGTCGAACATGAAGGTCCACGTGATGCGCTCGGGCGGCTCGATCTTGAGGAACTCCCCGTAGAACGTCACGTCGTCGCGATCGGGTGCCGCGCTGACGTACCGCCACGCGCCGCCCACGCGAACGTCCATCTCGACGACGGTGGTCGTGGTCCCATGGGGACCCCACCAGCGCGGAATGAAGTCAGGATCGGTAAAGGCCGTCCAAAGCTGCTCGCGGGGCGCGTCGAACGTGCGCTCATACACGAGGTCGCCGCCCTCCGAGTAGACGGTCGTCGTCTCGGTGCTACCCCGATCGATTCGTGCCGCGGTCATCGTTGTTTCCATGTTCCTGCTCCTTGTCCTGTACTTCGCGGAGATAGGCGTCCAACCGTTCGAAGCTCTCCTCCCAATGTCGGCGGTACTGACCGACCCAGTCGTCGATGTCCCGCAGCGGTCCCGCCCGAAGCCGGCGCGGTCGCCATTGCGCCTGCCGGCCCCGCTCGATGAGTCCTGCCCGTTCCAACACCCGAAGATGCTTGGAGATGGCCGGCTGGCTCATGTCGAACGGCGCGGACAGGTCCTTGACTGATGCCTCGCCACTGGCGAGCCGGGCCAGGATCGCTCGCCGCGTCGGGTCGGCAAGAGCGGCGAACGTCGCGCTGAGCGGATCGGACTGCTGCATGTCCATCACTTATGAGTTATATAACCTATCGGTACTATACATGCCACGGATGCGCTGTCAACCCTATTTCACCGAGAACAGTTGCCATCCATCGATGGGATCGATGCTATGCAGCCTGACAACCGCGGCTTGAGACATCGAGCCAGTGAAATCACGCTCGGCGTGTATGCACGAACCCACCGTGGGACGTGCGGAAGCCACCTAGTATCGATGTGGTCGATGGATGGCAACGTCGGCGACGCCAGACGCGATCCGCGGCAGCGCGTTGCTTAGGAGCTGCCAGGCCGGATCGGGGGCCTCGATCGCCGCGCAACGACCGGATGTCGCTGCCCTCCCGGGTCGAAGGGCTCCGGCTCGTCGCCGCGCAGGACATCCAGGTAGATGACGTCCGCGTCCACGAGGTGGCGGAGCTCAGCGGTCGTGCTTGGCGCTGCGGCCCCGGCGCTCCTCCAGCCGACGGCGCCGAAGGCGCTGGAGCCGCTCGCCGATCTTCAGCTCCAGGCCCTCCTCCGACGGCTCGTAGAAGACCCGGCCGACGAGACCGTCTGGCAGGTACTCCTGGTCGACATCGGCGTCGTCATAGTCGTGCGGGTAGAGGTATCCCTTTCCGTAGCCCTGCTCGCGGGCCAGGCGCCGATGCGACGATGGCCGCAGGTGAAGCGGCACGGGAAGCCGGCCATGCTCCTGGATCTCGGCCAGCGCGGCGAAATACGCGGCCCCTGCGCGGTTCGACTTCGGCGCCGATGCCACGTACGAGGCGGCCTGCGCGAGAGTCCATGGTATGGTATGCTCGTGACCGGCGCCACGGAGCCCGGCACGATCGAAGAGGACGCGAGCCATGACCACGACGAAGACCGGGCGTCGCCCGGCAGCCTACGTACGCAAGTCCCATCGCCTGGCCGACTCGGCGGCCGCGCAGTTAGCCGCCATCCGTCGCGCCGCCGCGACCGACGGCGCCGATCCCGACGCGTTGGAGGTCTACTCCGACGTCGGCCTGTCCGGCGGCTACGGCAAGCGCAACGGTGACTCCGACTGGGTGCGGCTCCTGGCCGACATCGACGCCCGACGCGTCTCGACGGTGTACCTGACCGTCGTGGATCGCGCGAGCCGATCCGTCGAGGACTGGGCCGGATTCACACGCCGCATGCGCGAGGCCGGGACGCGCCTCTTTGGAGAGCAGGGCGAGATCGACTTGTCGCCAGGCCTGTCGCCCGGAACCATCGCCGCCCTGGTCGCCGAGGCCGAGCGCGAGAAGGCCATCGAGCGCTCCGCTCGTGCGGCGGCGACGCAGGCCGCTCGCGGAGATGAGGCGATCGGCGGCCACGGCGCGCCATACGGCTACCGGCGAGCGCGCGCCGGCGAGCTCGGCCTCCCAGGCGACCCCGCGCGCATCGTCGTCGTCCGAGACCCCGACGAGCCGGTCGAGCCGATCCTGGCCGCCGCCAAGGAGACGGCCGGCAACGTCATGGCCGCTGCCAGGCTTTTGAACGAGTGCGGAGTGCCGACGCGGTCCGGCGCGGCCTGGTCAACACGGACCGTCGCTCGGGTGCTCGACACCGAGGACGCCACCCGAGTCCGCCGGGCCGGCGAACGCCGACGGCGAGGGCCGAGCGATGCGCCTCTATCCCGGCTGGTAGCCTGCCACTGCGGCCAGTTGATGACGCCGGGGCGCGACCGGCGCACGCGACGCTGGAGCGAGGTCTACTGCCACGTCGGACACCGGGCCGGCGTC
>JBBJNX010000366.1:0-2840 GCA_037721115.1 Candidatus Limnocylindria bacterium | reverse complement strand
TCCTCGGCTCATTGAAGACGAAGCTCCAGACCCGGCGGTAGCGTGGGCGGCGCTGGTCTCGATCTATCGAGAGGCACGCCCGTCACGACGACCGCGTCAGCTGCTGATGACCCGCGCCAGCATGCCGAGCGTGAGGGCGGTCGCTCCCCAGACCCGAACGCCTCCGTACCGATATGTCCCCGCTCGCACCGTGAAATCGCGACCGCTGAACTCCTCGATCCCGAAGACGGACTCATCGAAGAGGGCCTCGAGAGGCAGCTCGATGATCGCGGACACCTCGGCATCGTGCGGTATGAGTGTCGGCCGGCTGGCGACGGTTCCCACGAAGGGTCGCAGCTCGAAGTTGCTGACCGGGATCCAGACGTCATCGAGCACGCCGATGACGCGAACCAGCTCCGGCTCGAGGCCGATCTCCTCCCAGGCCTCGCGCAGGGCGGCGGCCTCGGGACTGACGTCCGCGGGATCGACCGCGCCGCCCGGCAGCGAAACCTCACCTGCGTGGGCACGCATCCCGGGTGGACGAACGGTGAGGGGGATCACCAGCTTGCCATCGGCATCGGGGTAGATCGCGAGCAGCGTCGCGGCCGGACGGGCCGCCGGGAAGGTCGCGCGGTCGTATCGGCGCCGGCTCGTCTCGCCGTCGGCGTTTCGTGGCAGGAGACGCTCGTCGAGCGGGATGGGTCGGGCAGCGCGATGAAGCGCATCGGCGAGGACATCCTCCCAGTCCCCCGCAGCGCGTAGTATTCGGTCCATGACCCAGGGCCACCTCGATCGTGATAGTCGCGTCCGCGACGCGCTCTACCGCACCCGCGTACTCGTCAACCGTACCCCGCATCTGAGCCGGCAGACACGCCGGGAGGCGAATCGTGCGGTCGACATCCTCGAGGGTCAGCTCGGCCTGAACCAGGTCAATGCCGCCGAAGCCTCCCGCGGTATCGAGCTCCTGAACCGAGCGCATTCCTCGCTGACCTTCGCCCTGCTGCGCAGCGCGGACTTCGCCGATCGATTCGCGCCTGCCCTGCGCCGATTGGGCATTCGAGGCATCACGGACCGCCTGGACGAGGTCCCTTCCTCCGTGATGGCACTGCCCATCCCGGGTCCTGCCGGTGCGCGCGAGCACCGCGATGATCTACCGTCTGATGACCGCCTTGACGCCGCGGGCAACCCTCTCCCGCCGCCACCGGGGTTCTATTAGTCCGAGTCATGCAGCCGTAATCGCTCGATCAGCGCGGCATCGGTCGGCGTTGAGCCGAGTTTGAGCCGTTGACCGATGACGGCCGCGAGCGGCGGCTCGAGATAGGTTGAGGTCAACGCGTCCCATGCATCGGCGGCGAAGATCTGTGACGCCGAACCGTCGAGGATGACTCGGCCCTCCCGCATGACGATTACACGCTCGAAGGTCTCGGCCACGAAGCGCATGTCGTGGCTGATGGCGATCACCGTCCTGCCTTCGGCGGCCACGGCCTCGATCACCCCTCGGACGCGTTCCACGCCTCGCGCGTCCTGCCCGGTCGTCGGCTCATCGAGCACGAGCACGGGCGTGTGCATCGCCAGGACCGACGCGAGTGCCAGCAACTTCCGACGCGATTGGCCGAGGTCGTAGGGGTTCGTCCCATCCTCCCCGCCGAGCCCGCTCGCCTCGAGGGCGACATTCACGGCGTCATCCAGGGCAGTGCCAGAACGGCCGAGGTTGCGCGGCCCGAACTCGACCTCGGACCGGACGGATCCGGCGAACATCTGGCGATCGGGGTCCTGGAAGACGAGCCCAACCCGTGACGCGAGCTGCGCGACCGTGAGGCGAGCAGCATCGGTCCCGTCGATGGTCACCCGTCCTTCCGTTGGCCGCAGCAGCCCGTTGAGGTGTCGCACCAGGGTCGTCTTGCCGCTGCCGTTCTGGCCGATGATCGCGACTCGCTCGCCGGCCGTGATCTCGAGGTCCACGCCGTCAAGCGCGCTGATGTCTCCATCGACGTAGCGATGCGTCAGCGCATCGGTCCGTAGCTCAGTCACCGGAGAAGGCCTCAGCCAGGCGGGCTACATTCGCACCGGCCGCTTCTGCGGCTCGCCGCAGCCTCACCGGTGATGGCGCCGCCACGCCGAGCCCGTCCAATCTCGGATCGGCCAGGACGTCCGCGGCGGGACCGCTGAGCGCCACGCGCCCTTCATCGAGCACGACGAGCCGCGAGCAGATCGAGGCGAGCAGGTCCGTCTTCTGTTCCGCGATCAGGATGCTCGCCCCGTCGGCAGCAAGGCGTTCGATGGCATCACCGACCAATTGCGTCCCCGCCGGGTCCAGCTGGGCGGTCGGCTCATCGAGGACCAGGTGCGCCGGGCGCATCGCCAACAGACCCGCCAGCGCGACGAGCTGTTGCTGGCCACCCGAGAGTCGGCGCGGGTCGCGCTCGACCAGCGCATCGATGCGCAGGGCGCTCAGCGCAGCCCAGGTATGCGAGATGACTTCGTCGCGCGGCAATCCCAGGTTCATCGGCCCGAAGGCGACCTCCTCGAACACGGTGTCGGTCACCTGCGAAAGCTGTGTCGACGGGTTCTGGAACGCGATGCCGATGCGTTGGCTGAGCCGATGCATCGGCCACGTATCGACGTCCTCACCGTCGAGGGTGAGGCTGCCGCGGATCTGGCCGCCGACCGTGCGTGGCGCGAGGCCGCTGAGCACGAGGCAGAGGGTCGTCTTGCCGGCCTCGGATGGGCCTGCCAGGCCCACGACCTCGCCCTCGCCTAGCTCCAGGTCGATGTCGATCAGTGCCGGCTTCGAGGCGCCGGCGTAGCGGTATCCGATGCCGGCCAGCGTGATCGTCACGTGAGCGCGGCGCTGATGCGCA
>JBBJNX010000365.1:0-2844 GCA_037721115.1 Candidatus Limnocylindria bacterium | reverse complement strand
AAGCCCCGCCCACCCGGAGTTGGAACACAAAGGAGGCGGCCACCAGCAGCAGCAGCGACGTGGCGACCCAGACCCGGCGCGGATGGGCCTGCACAAGATCGGCGACCTTCGACCAGATTCCCTGCGCGCCTGGGGACGTGTCGTCCTTCTTGGGGCGACGCGGACAGAAGGCGCCGCGACCGAGCAGGGTCAGGGCGGCGGGCAGGTAGGTCAACTGCACGAGCAGGGAGGAGACGATCCCGATCGCGGCCACCGGACCCAGCCCGCGATTGGAGTTCAGGTCGGAGAACAGCAGGCAGAGGACACCCAGGATGACTGTGAGCGCGGATGCCACGATCGGGGCCGTCGCCCCACGCAGCGCCTTTCTCATCGCGGAGTACTTGTCCTGGCTGTGATGCAGCTCCTCGCGGAAGCGCGACACGAGCAGTAGCGCGTAGTCGGTGGAGGCGCCGAAGACCAGGATCAGCAGGATCCCCTGGCTCTGGCCGTTCAGGGTGATGACGTCGGCCTGCACCAGTCCGTACACCGCCGCCGCAGAGACGCCCAGAGCAAGTCCGGCACCGACGAGTACGACCACGGGCAGCACCGGGCTGCGATAAACCAGAACGAGGATGAACGCGACGACCAGCGCGGTCACGATGACCAGGAAGCCGTCGATGTCACCGAAGGCTTCGCCGAAATCGGCGATGATTCCCCCGGGCCCCGTCACCGAGACCAGATCGAGGTCCTTGCCGGCGACGATGTCCCGGATGTCGGTGACGACCGTGCTCAGCTCGTCCCCGAGGTTGGCGTCCAGCGGAACGATCAGCTGCAGCGCCTGGCCGTCCTCCGAGGGAATCGGTGGCGGGATCGGACCGACCAAGCCGTTCAGGTCACTGATCTGCGCGACGTCGTCCTCTGCCGCGGAGATGTCCTCCTGCGTGATGCCGGAGGCCCGCTCGTAGAGGACGATCGCGGGAATGTCCGCCGCTTCGGCGAATCGTGGCTGGAGCTCGTTCACCTTGGTCGACTCGGCGGTCGTCGGCAGGAATGCGGCGTTGTCGTTCTCGGCGACGCTGGCCAATTGGCCCTGGAAGGAACCCAGCGGGCCGCCGAGGAACAGCCACAAGAAGACCAGGATGGCAGGCAGCACCCAGCGGCGGCGTGGAACATCCGGGCGACGTTCGGCGGGCTGGTCTTCGCGCGGCATGAGATCCCTCGAGGTCAGCCCGGCGGTCTCGTCAGCGCGCTGACGACTGGTCAGGAGGGAGACTATTCAGCCCGTACGACGTGCCCACGAAAGGGTTGCACGCGCCGACGGCGAGTAACTTCACGGGACTAACCTGGAGACATGAGCGCCCCCCTCGTATTCATCTGGGCGGGCTCGGTGGACTACGTGCGGGCATGGGAACGCCAACAGCATCTGCACGCTCGCCGAGTGGACGACCGGTCGCCGGACACCGTGCTGCTCCTGGAGCATCCGGCCGTGTACACCGCCGGAAAGCGCACCGAGGCCCACGAGCGCCCGACGGATGCCACCCCGGTCGTCGACGTCGATCGCGGCGGAAAGATCACCTGGCACGGCCCTGGCCAGCTCGTGGGGTACCCGATCGTCGCGCTCGCCAAGCCGATGGATGTCGTCGCCTATGTGCGGCGGCTGGAAGAAGCGCTGATCAAAGTCTGCGCCGATCTCGGTGTGCCGGCCGGTCAGATCGAGGGCCGCAGCGGCGTGTGGCTTCGCGCTGACGCGCACCGGCCGGACCGAAAACTCGCAGCGATCGGTGTGCGGGTGTCGCGGGGGGTGACGATGCACGGCTTCGCGATCAACTGCAATCCGGACCTCAGCGCGTACGACCGGATCGTTCCGTGCGGTATCAGCGACGCCTCAGTGACCTCGTTGAGCAAGGAGCTCGACCGTGAGGTAACCGTCGCTGAGATCCTGCCGTTGATCGAGAGCCGACTCGCCGAGGCACTCTCGCCGGAGCACACGCGCGCTGCCTGATCGTCAGTCGCCACTGGCGCGCAACCTGAAGAACTCGTGCTCGGCGTCGGTACGGGCAGTGGATGCGGCGCGTACCCAGGCTCTGCGCGCGTCGTGGGTACGGCCGAGTCGGTCAAGTAGCTGGGCCCGCGCCGCATGTGCGTAGCAGTACTTCTCCAACCCGCCCAGCGCCATGACTTCGTCCAGATCGGTGAGTCCCGCGGCGGGGCCGTGCAGATAGGACATCGCCTGACAGCGCCCAAGGGCAATGACCGGGCTCGGCTCGAGAACCAGGAGATCGCCGTACAGCCCGACGATCTTTGACCAGTCGGTGGCCTCGAAGCTGGGCGCTCGTGCGTGTTCGGCGGCGATCGCTGCCTGCAGGGAGAATGGCCCGGGCGTGACTCCACCGGCGGCAAAGGCGGTGCAGCGCTGGGCTTCCGCAGTCATGGATGGATTCCAGGAATTGCGGTCGACATCCTCGAGCAGGACTTGTACGCCGTTCGGGGTGACCCGCGATCCGGCACGGGCGTGGCTGAAAAGGAGCAATCCCAGCAGCGCGGCGTTCTCCCGGTCCATGGGTCTGGCTCGATTCAGGGATCGCGCCAGATGCAGTGCCCGCTCGGCCAGTTCGTCGTCACGCAGCTCAGAGCCGCTGGCCGCCGTATGCCCGAGCGAGTACGCCAGCTGGACGGCTCGCCGTACTACCGGCATTCGATCATCGACGGCCATGTCGTCGGGAAGCTCGACGTCGACGCCGGAGGCTGCGATCCGCTTCTTTGCTCTCGTCAATCGGGCCGCCATCGTCGACTCAGAAACCAGAAAGCCGGCTGCGATGGCCGGCGTGGTTGCACCGCAACCTATACGAAGCATCAGGGCGACCT
>JBBJNX010000364.1:0-2846 GCA_037721115.1 Candidatus Limnocylindria bacterium | reverse complement strand
TTCTCGCGGACCGCGTCGCGGTACGGGCAGTTGCCGAGGGTGTAGGTCACACAGCCGCCCTGCGGGGGATCGCGGTGGGGCTGCAAGCCCAAAGCGGCGAGCGTCGTGTGCATGGTCTCCTCGGGTGACGCCTCGCTTGCGCGTGGGGCGGTCTCTCGGCCGATCTCCCGACCCACCGCCTCGACCTGGCGCAGCCGCCCGCGGCCGGCGGGGATCGCGCGGGCCAGCCAGCGCCCCAGATCGGCGTAGGCGCTCGGGGCCTGCCCGCCGGGTCGCGCGTCGGGCGCGATCGCCCACGCGTCACGAGGCCGACCCATCGGCTGAACGGCGCGGCTGCGGGTCACGAGCCCGACCTCCTGCATCCGCTCGAGGTGCAGGCGCACCCCGTTGGGGTGACGCCCGAGCCGCTCGGCCAGCTCCACCGTCCCGGCCGGGCGCTTGAGCTCTCCGAGCAGCGCGAACAGCTGGGACCGCGTCGACTGGGCCAGGACGCTCTCGGCTGAAAGGGGAGTCAAGTCCACCATCGCGAAGTTTACACAGAGCGTATGGGAGAACGGTGCGGATCGCGTGCTCGATCAGGGTCCGCCTCCTATCGGCTTCTTACAGCGCGGTTGGAAGAAGTCAGCAGCCGCGTGCTACTTTGCCCATTACTGTTGTGCAAAGTCAGGATGCGGCGCGTGGCCTACGTCATCAACGAACCCTGCATCGGCGTCAAGGACAACTCGTGCGTCGAGGTCTGTCCGGTCGACTGCATCCACCCGACGCCGGACGAGCCGGCCTACGACCGGCACGAGATGCTCTACATCGATCCGGAGGAGTGCATCGATTGCGACGCCTGCGTCGAGGCGTGCCCGGTGGACGCCATCACCGCCGAGGACTCCGTCCCGCCCGAATGGCAGCGCTTCATCGGGATCAATGCCGCCTACTACCGCGACGCACGCCGATGACCGCGGTACGGGTGGCGTACTCGCTGACCTCGCCGGGCTGTCCGATCGGTCCTCAGTCGCCTAGCAGATCAACGAGTTCGTCGGCGAGCTATCCGGCGTCGAGCGGGTCGCTGCCGATTTGACCTTCTCCCCTCCGTGGACGCCCGAGCGCATCAGCGAGGACGCCCGCTTCGCCCTGGGGTTCTGACGCAATGCCCGATCGCCGCCTCCTACATCGTCCCGATCGCAGCCGTGCGAGCGTTCAACTACTGCCGCCCGCGCGGCACTGGGTGCTCTACGAAGTAGGTGGCTGGCGGGGATGCACGCTCCGCGCCAGGACGGCCGAGGCCCTGGCGCTACCTCCGAGCGTTCACGCCGTCCCGGCTCCAGAATCGGCTGGTGACGGTCGACCCTGGCGGCGGGTGCTGTGGACGGTCGGGGCGGCGGCGGTCGTTCTGCTGTCGGCGCCCGCGTGGGCCTGGGGCGATGCACTGACCCCTGAGTCGGGCGGCTCGCCCAACGCCGACGCGATCGATTCGCTGTACAAGATCGTCCTCTACGTTGCGGTCGCCGTGTTCGTCGGCGTGGAAGGAACACTGGTCTACTTCCTGGCGCGCTATCGGGCCAGGCGCGGGCGACTCGCGGCCCAGATCCACGGCAACACCCGCTTGGAGATCGGCTGGACGGTCGCGGCGGCGCTGATCGTCGTGGCCCTGACGATCGTCACGTTCGCCAAGCTCGGGGCAATCACCAACCCCGCATCCGGCCGCGCCGCCGTGGCAGCGCCGATCGCCCCAGGCGGTGTCACGGCGGCGGTCGGCCGGCCGCCGCCGGGGCAGGCGTCGCTCCGCATCCAGGTCGCCGGACAGCAGTACATCTGGCGGTTCCGCTACCCCAACGGGATCCTCGCCTACGAGGAGATGGTCGTGCCCACTCACACCACCGTCCTGCTCGACATCGTCAGCGAGGACGTCGCGCACTCGTGGTGGATCCCGAAGCTCGGCGGCAAGGCCGACGCCGTCCCGGGCTACACGAACCACACCTGGTTCCGCATCGACCGCCCGAGCGTCTTCCGCGGCCAGTGCGCCGAGCTGTGCGGACGCAACCACGCGGACATGGTCGCTCACGTCCGCGCCGTGCCTCCGGAGCGCTACCAAGCCTGGCTCTCCGCCAAGCAGCGCGAGATCGCACAAGCCCGCAGCCTGGCTCGCAAGGCCCGTCCCGACCAGACCTCGACCCCCTCCCGCTGACGATGGCCACCACGCAAACGCCCCTCCGCCGCCGCCCCCGTCCCGAGATCGTCGCCCGGCGGGTCAGTGATCCCACCCCGGGGTGGCGTGGGTGGATCACCACGACCGACCACAAGCGCATCGGGATCCTCTACCTGGTCGCCACCTTCGGGTTCTTCCTGCTCGGCGGCACCGAGGCGCTGCTGATGCGCCTGCAGCTCGGGGCGCCGAACAACACCCTGCTCTCTCCCGAGAAGTACAACGCGCTCATGACCATGCACGGCACGACGATGGTCTTCCTCTTCGTCGTGCCGGTGTGGGCGGGCTTCGCCAACTACATGGTGCCGCTGATGATCGGCGCGCGTGACATGGCCTTCCCGCGCCTGAACGCGCTGTCCTTCTGGCTGTTCCTGGCGGGCGGGATCGTCTTCTACGCGTCGCTGTTTTTCAGCCCGCCCGAGGCGGGCTGGACGAGCTACACGCCGCTGTCGACCGGCGACTACATCCCCGGCGACGGCCAGGACGCCTGGATCTACCTCGTCCACCTCACCGGCCTGTCCTCTGCCCTCGGAGCGGTTAACCTGATCGTCACCATCAAGAACATGCGCGCCCCGGGCATGGGCTGGGGGCGCCTGCCGCTGTTCGTGTGGACCGTGTTGACGCAGTCGATCATGCTCGTCGTGGTCCTCCC
>JBBJNX010000363.1:0-2852 GCA_037721115.1 Candidatus Limnocylindria bacterium | reverse complement strand
GGAATGCGGACGCCGCGACTTCGGGTTGGATGAAGACGTGGAGCTGCAGCAGATCGCCGAGCAGGCGGGTCGGGACCTCGAGACGGCGACGGCCCAGGAGATCCTGCTGTGGGCGGTCGACACGTTCGGCGACCGGTTCGCCATCGCGACGTCGATGGGCGACGGCTTGCTTGCCCATCTCGCCGCGTCGGTCGCCTCCGGCGTCGAGTTCGTCTTCCTGGATACCGGCTACCACTTCGCTGAGACGATGGGGACCCGGGACGCCGTCGCGTCGTCGTACGACGTCAAGGTCCGGACGGTGCTACCGCTTCTGTCGGTCACGCAGCAGGACCGGGAGTACGGCGCGGACCTGTGGGACCGCGACCCGACGTTGTGCTGCGCGATGCGCAAGGTCGAACCGCTTGCCCGGGCGCTCGAGCCCTTCGACGCCTGGGCTTCGGGTGTCCGTCGCGATGAGGCCGTCAGTCGGCGCGACACCCGGGTCGTCGAATGGGACGCCAAGCGGCAGATGGTGAAGGTCAACCCGATCGCGGCGTGGACGCAGGCCCACGCCGATGCGTATGTCGCCGAGAACGACGTGCTGGTCAACCCCCTGGCGTACGACGGTTACCCGTCCATCGGCTGCGCGCCGTGCACGCATCGGGTCGCACCGGGGGAGGACCCACGCAGCGGCCGCTGGTCGGGTCAGACCAAGACCGAGTGCGGCATCCACGTCTGACGGTCGGCCCGATAGAGCACGTGCCGCTCGAGCCGATGCCCGCGTTCGACCGTGGGATGGGCGAATTCCGAGACGCGGTACATCCCGATCCGCTCCATCACGCGCCGGGACGGCTCGTTGGTGAGCGCCGTGAAGCTCACGATGGAATCGACCTTGGCGAAACCGAACGTCAGCGCCGCGGTACCGGCCTCGCTCGCGTAGCCCTTGCCCCAGGCACTGCGAGCGAGTCGCCAGCCCACCTCGAGCGCGGGCGTGAAGGGCGCGTCGAACGTGGCCCAGGCCAGGCCGGTGAAGCCGATGAAGCCGGTCTCGTCCTCGAGTGCCCACAGGCCGTAGCCGTGCTCGGCGAATCCGGCCTCGATCCGATCGAGGAAAGCGTCGCTCTCCTGCTTCGTCAGCGCCGCTGGGAAGTGCTGCATGACCTCCGCGTCGGCGTTCATCGCCGCGAAGGGCGCCCGGTCTTCGTCCCGCCAGCGGCGCATGAGCAGCCGCGCCGTGCGGATCTCGCTCACGTGCCGGTGATTCCCTTGTACTTCAGGGTGAAGACGCGGGTGCAGTCCTCGCAGCGCCAGTCGCCGTGGCCCTTGTCCGGGTCGTCGCCCCAGGGGCGAAGGCGGTCCTCACCGCAGTACGGGCAGAACATCGGCGCCGCTCGCTCGCTCATCGCCAGATCACCGCAGCTGGGCCTCTTCGGCGCGGCGGGCCCAGGTCGCGAAGCGCTCGCCGGGGGCGCGGTCGGCGAGGTAGGTCCGCAGCAGCCGCTCGACGTAGTCGACCGTGTCGTCCGCGGCCACCTTGAGGCCTCGTGACTTGCGCCCGAAGCCGGGGTCGGTGCCCATGGAGCCGCCGAGGTGGACCTGGAACCCCTCGACGCCGTCCACGATCGAACCCTTGAGGCCGATGTCCCCGGTCTGGAAGCGCGCGCAGGAGTTGGGGCAGCCATTCACGTTGATGGTGATCGGCTCGTCGAACTCCGGCAGGCGCTTCTCGAGCTCGCTGTAGAGGTCGACCGATCGGGCCTTGGTCTCCACGATGGCGAGCTTGCAGAACTCCAGCCCGGTGCAGGCCAGCGTGCCGCGGCGGAAGCGGGAGGGCTTGACCCGCAGGTCGTCCAGCTCGAGTGCCTGCACCACGGTGTCGACCGCGGCCGGAGGTACGTCGAGCACGACGAGCCCCTGCTGAGCTGTCGTCGCGACCCGGCCGCTCGCATGCTGAGCCGCGAGGGCAGCAACCCGTTGCAGCTGCGTGCCGCTGGTGCGGCCGGCGCGGGCCACCGTACCGATGTAGGAGTTGCCGTCGCGCTGCAGGTGCACGCCGATGTGGTCGCGGTCATCGGTCGGCACCGGCGCCGGTCCGTCCGGAAGCGGAGCGGTGAGGTACTCGTCCTCCAGCACCTGCCGGAACTTCTCCGGGCCCCAGTCGGCCATGAGGAACTTCAGCCGGGCGTGCATGCGTGAACGGCGGTAGCCGTAGTCGCGGAAGACGCTCGCGACCCCGGCCCACACCTCGGCGACCCGGGACGGCTCGACGAACGTGTTGAGCCGAAGCCCCAGCTTGGGGTTGGTCGACAGACCACCGCCGACCCACAGGTCGTAACCCAGGCCGAGCTCGGGGTGCTCGACGCCGACGAAAGCGACGTCGTTGATCTCGTGGTTGGTGCAGTGCTGCACGCAGCCGCTGATGGACGTCTTGAACTTCCGGGGGAGGTTGGCGAAGGCCGGGTCGCCGATGTAGCGCGCCACCACGTCGCGGATGGCGCCGGACGCGTCGACCACCTCGTCGGACGCGACGCCGGCAAGTGGGCAGCCGATGATGACGCGCGGGCAGTCGCCGCACGCCTCGGTCGTCGACAGGCCAACAGCGTCCAGCCGCTCCCAGATCACGGGCATGTCTTCCACCCGGATCCAGTGCAGCTGGATGTTCTGCCGGTCCGTGACGTCGGCCACATCGCGGCCGAACTCCGTCGCGATCTCACCGATGACGCGCAACTGATCCGCGGTCATTTGGCCGCCGTCGATGCGGACGCGCAGCATGAAGAACGGCGCCTCGAGCTCCTCCGGCTCGAGGATGGCTGTCTTGCCGCCCGGGATGGCTTGAGCCAGCTGCGTGTACAGCCCGTACCAGCGGAACCGCC
>JBBJNX010000362.1:0-2855 GCA_037721115.1 Candidatus Limnocylindria bacterium | reverse complement strand
AGGACGCGCTCCTCGCCGATGGATGGTTCCCCCGGCGCGGCCTGTACGACATCGAGACCATCCTCTCCGGGACGCTCATCATCAGTGGCGTGGCGATGATCGTCGCCACGCCACTCGGCCTCGGGGCCGGCATCTACCTGTCGGAGTACGCGGGGCCGAAAACCCGCAGATTCCTCAAACCGAGTCTCGAGATCCTGGCCTCCATCCCCAGCGTGGTGCTGGGCTTCTTCGCACTGACCTGGATCAGCCCGAACATCGTTCAGCCGCTGACCGGCGCGCCACTGTCGAACATGGCTGCGGCGGGCCTCGCTGTCGGGATCCTGATCACACCCTTCATTGCCTCGATCAGCGAGGACGCCATGCACGCGGTGCCGGCCTACCTGCGCGAGGCGTCGTACGGGCTCGGCGCTCGGAAGCGCACGACCAGCCTCGAAGTTGTCTTCCCCGCGGCGATTTCCGGCATCGTGGCTGCGCTCCTGCTCGGCTTCTCCCGTGCCATCGGCGAGACGATGATCGTGTCGATCGCAGCCGGTGGCACCGGCGGCTCTCTATTCGAGCTCAGCCCATTCGAGCCGGGCCAGACCATGACGGCGGCCATGACCGCGCTGGCGATCGGCTCCGACAGCGTGCGCGGCGCGGAGCTCACCTTCGAGAGCCTCTTCTTCGTCGGCATGCTGCTCTTCCTGATCACGCTCGGACTGAACCTGATCAGCGACGCGTTCGTGCGACACGTGCGGCGGCAATACTGATGGCGATGCCCACGGCCGTCACGACGCGCGAAGCGGTCGAGCAACGGCTCCGAGCCGGGGGAGGCGACACCGCGGGACTGCTGCTCCAAGGCGCGCTGCTCCTCTCGCTTCTGGTGGCGCTGGGCGTATTGGTGGTACTGATCGGCGACATCCTGATCCGCGCGATCCCGGTGATGACGGAGCGTCCGGCAGACTTCCTGACCTCGCCGCTCTCGTCCCGCCCGGCGCGTGCCGGCATCATCCAGGGCATCGTCGGATCGGTGCTGCTCATGGCGTTCGTGGCAGCGCTCTCGCTTCCCATCGGCATCGGCGCGGCGGTCTACCTGGAGGAGTACGCGCGCGACTCCCCGCTGGCGCGGCTGATCCGGACCAACATCCGCAACCTGGCAGGCGTCCCCTCCATCGTCTACGGCCTGCTCGGCCTGGCACTCTTCGTGAGCGCCATCGGCCTGGGCAGGTCGCTCATTGCCGGCGGGCTGACGCTTGCTGTCCTCGTGCTGCCGATCGTGGTGATCACCACGTCGGAAGCGCTGCGCGCCGTACCCGGTAGCATCCGCGAGGCCGCTTTCGGGGTGGGCGCCACCCGCTGGGAGACCATCCGCGGCCACGTCCTGCCATACGCCGCCCCGGGAATCCTGACAGGCACGATCCTGTCGCTGGGCCGCGCGTTCGGCGAAACGGCTCCGCTGCTGATGGTCGGCGCCATCGCCGGCACGTTCAGCGGGGGCGGGCTGGGTGACATGCTGACCGGCTCGTACACGGCACTGCCGACGATCGTCTTCAACTGGTCTGGCCAACCGCAGGATGAGTTCCGATCCCTGACCGCCGCGGCCATCGTCGTGCTGCTCGTCGTCATCCTGCTCGTCAACGCGAGCGCCATCCTGCTGCGGAACCGATATGACCGAAAGTGGTGACCCCTTGACCGTGCAAACGGAGTCGAAGCCGAACTCGATTGGCGAGCAGACCGACAAGCAGACCAATGGCGAAGGCCCGACAATACGCCTGATGACCACGCTAGATGAGACGACGCAGATCTCGCCCGACGCCGCTGACGATCGGCTGCCGATGCAGTTTCCTGACGAGGAGGTCGTGTTCGAGCTCGAGGCCGTGTCCTGTCTCTACGGTTCCTTCCGTGCCGTGCGCGACGTCAGCCTCCAAGTTCCGAAGAACCAGATCACCGCGCTCATCGGTCCATCGGGCTGCGGCAAGAGCACCCTGCTACGCAGCTTCAACCGCATGAACGACCTGGTCGACACGGCACACATCGAGGGCAGCATCCGGTATCACGGCGTCGACCTGTATGCCGATGGTGTGGACCCGGTCGAGGTGCGACGGCGCATCGGCATGGTGTTCCAAAAGCCGAACCCATTCCCGAAGAGCATCTACGACAACGTGGCGTTCGGCCCGAAGGTCGCGGGCTATCGCGGCGACATGGATGAGCTGGTCGAGCGTTCCCTCATGCGGGCCGCCCTGTGGGACGAGGTCAAGGACAAGCTGCGCCACCCCGGCACCGCGCTCTCCGGTGGTCAACAGCAGCGGCTCTGTATCGCGCGCGCCATCGCCGTCGAGCCAGATGTCATCCTGATGGACGAGCCGTGCTCCGCGCTCGATCCGATCGCCACGCTGAAGATCGAGGAGCTAATGCGCGAGCTCAAGGAGAACTACACCATCGTTATCGTCACCCACAATATGCAGCAGGCTGCGCGCGCCAGCGATGTCACCGCCTTCCTGACCATGGGCGACGACCGCGCGGGCTATCTCGTCGAGATGGCGCCGACCCAGAACCTGTTCACGCGACCGGCGCACCGCCTCACCGAGGACTACATCACCGGCCGCTTCGGCTGATGGGAAGGAGGGCGTCATGAGCCAGGCCGCCAACCAGGTCCCGAGGGCAGCGGGACCGCGGGCGACATTCGATCGCGCGCTGGAAAGTGTGAAGGACGATGTCCTGCGTCTCGGGGCACGAGTCGAGGATGCCCTCGAGCGGGCCGGGCGGGCGCTCGTGCAGCGGGACTCCGAGCTCGCAGATCGCGTTCGCTGGGACGATGCCCAGGTCAACGAGCTCCAGCGCCAGATCAACACCGAGATCACGACCCTGATCGCCAC
>JBBJNX010000361.1:0-2876 GCA_037721115.1 Candidatus Limnocylindria bacterium | reverse complement strand
CGCGGTTGGCTTTACCCGCTGCCTGACCCGATCAAGGCGAGACTCGACCCGCCGCCAGGGACCAATGGAAAGGCGACCCCATGAAATCGAACCGTGTGCTGGCGAGCCTGCAGCGCCGCGAGCCCGTGGTGGGGTGCGTACTGACGATCACTGACGAGTTCGTCGCTGAGCTCTTCGGTCGTGCCGAGTTCGACTTCGTGATCGTCGACACGCAGCACGCGCCGATCGGGGTCGAGTCGCTGCAGCGGCTGATAATCGCGCTCCACCCCACCGGGTCGACCATCCTGGTCCGCGCGCGATGGAATGATGCAGCGGGCATCAATCAGATCCTGGACCTGGGCGCCGAGGGCGTGATCGTTCCCCTCGTCAACACAGCCGAGGATGCTCGGCGGGCCGTCGCCGCCGCGAAGTACCCGCCGGAGGGGAGCCGGAGCTGGGGGCCGCGACGTGCCGTGCGGTTACATGGCGGCGCCGCCGAGTACGAACGAGCCGCCAACGACAACATCCTCGTGCTGCCCCAGATCGAAACCGAGGAAGCGGTCGCCAATCTCGACGACATCCTGGCCGTCCCTGGCATCAGCGGCATCATGGTGGGTCCCGCGGATCTGGCCAACTCGCTGGGCTACGGGAGTGACCGCGACAACGCGGCGGTAGGCGACGTGGTGGAGAAAGTCCTGAGCCGCTGTCTCGCCCATGGCATTCCCTTCGGTCACTTCACGAACAGCATCGAGCTCTCCTTGCGCTGGATCGCCCGCGGCGCGCTCATCACCACGTGCGGTGGCGATGTCGGCTACCTGACCGACGGGATCACGCGGTCACTCGAGGGCATCGCGAGCCTCCGACAGGACCTGGCGGAGAGATCGCCGACCGTGGTCGCATGACCCGGCAGCGCTGGGCGCTGGTCGGGGCCACGCTCATCGAGCCCCGACTGCGGTCGGTCGCCGAGGGTGGTGTGCTGATCGATGGCGACAGCATCGTGGAGTCCGGGCCAGCGGTCCGGCGAGAGATGGTCGGGGACGTGGAGGTCGTCGACGCCACGGGGCGCTTCGTGATGCCGGGACTCATCGATACGCACATCCACCTCGCCTTCGACGGTGGCCCGCGTCCCATCGAGCGGTACCTGGACGAGGGCATCGATGACGGCTTCGCCGCACGATTGGCGGTATCGGCGACCACTGCCCTGCTGGCGGGTGCGACCACCATCCGCGACCTGGGCGGTCCGGACGAGGAGCTGTTCGCCCTGCGTGGCCTGATCGAGAGCGGAGCGATCATCGGGCCCCGGTTGCTGGCCGCGGGCTCTGTCCTGGCACCGCCCGGCGGCCATTGCCATTTCATCGCTCGGCTGACGGAGAGCGGAGGCCTCGACGCCGCCATCGAGGCGCAGCTCGATGCCGGGGCGGATTGCATCAAAGTCATGATTACCGGCGGCGTTCACACCCTGGGGTCGAGCTCGGCTGACGTCTACTACGACGAGGAGGCGTTACGGAGCGCGGCCGACATCACCCACCGACACGGTCGCCGTATCACCGGCCACGTGACCAACACGACCGGGATCGAGCGGGCCCTGCGGGCAGGGTTCGACAGCCTCCAACATGGATCCGCGCTTGACGAACCGCTCGCCCGACTAGCGGCTGATGCCGGCGTGACGCTCGTGCCCACGCTTGGCACGCATGCCGCGATGGTGGAGCATCACGGCGACCCTCGGATCCCAGGCCACGTCGCACAGAAGGCTGGCCAGGGGACCGCCAGGAAGGCGCGTGCGTTCGGCGCGGCGCTCGCAGCCGGCGTGACCGTCGCCGCGGGGTCGGACGGCGGCGTGACGTTCGTCGGCCACGGCTCCCTGGCCCGCGAGCTTGCATTGATGCGCGCGTCCGGTCTCGACGCCATGACGACGCTGGCGGCGGCAACATCGGTGGCCGCGATGGAGGTGGGTCTGCCCGATCGGATCGGCAGCCTGGCACCCGGTCACGCGGCCGACCTCATCGTCATCGACGCCGATCCGATCGCGGATGTCCGCGCCCTCGAACGCATCGGTCTCGTGGTCAGTCGTGGGGTCATCGTGGCCAGGGGACCCACTGCCGCTGCTGTCGGCCAAGCGAGCGGTGTCGCCTGATGGCAGACCAGCCGTCGCTCTCGGCGACTACCGTCGCCGCGCTACAGGGCGTCTCGACGGCGACGCTCACCGCACAGCTCCTTCGCCGGGGGATCCGAACCACTTTCCTCGCTGGCGTCCGGCCGCTTCGGCCCGATCTTCGCATGGTCGGACGGGCGGTCACGCTCCGGTACGTCCCGGCGCGAGACGATGTCGGCACGGGTGCGACCTTCGACAACCGCACCAACGCGCAACGCATCGCTGTGGAGTCGGTCGGACTCGGGGACGTGCTCGTCATCGACGCGCGCGGCGACACGCGCGCGGCGGCGCTGGGAAACATACTGGCCACGCGGATCCTGCGCCTCGGGGCGGCCGGCATCGTGACCGACGGCGCGCTTCGCGACACGCCGGGGTTCGCCAGGATCGAACTGCCGACGTATGCGGCCGGCGCGAACGCCGCACTCTCGTCGACGATCCACCATCCGGTCGACATGAACGTGCCGATCGGGTGCGCCGGCGTGCTGGTCATGCCCGGAGACATCCTGGTGGGAGACGCGGAGGGGGTCGTGGTCATCCCGGCTTCGATGGCCGAGGAAGTCGCAGCCGACGCATCCGAGCAGGAGCGTCTCGAGACCTATGTCCTGCAGCGTGTCGACGAAGGTGCTGCTCTCCACGGGACATATCCACCGAGTGACGAGACGATCGCGACGTTCCGCGAGGCACGATGAGGACCGTCCTGGTGACCGGCGCAAGTGGCGCCATCGGCGGCGCGTGCGCGGTCCGC
>JBBJNX010000360.1:0-2882 GCA_037721115.1 Candidatus Limnocylindria bacterium | reverse complement strand
TGGATCGACGCCGGACGGAGCGACGACTTCTACCTGGACCTCGGCGCCGAAGCATTTCGCGGTGAGTTGGCCGCGATCGGCGTGGACGATGATCGGGTTCACTTCGAGCTGTTCGACGGGACGCACTCGGGCATCGATTGGCGCTACCCCGAGGCGATCGGCTGGCTGGCGGCGCGGCTTTCGTCCGCACCAGCGACGAGCTAAGCGGCCACGACCCGATCGCGGCCGGCGCGCTTGGCCATGAAGAGAGCGACGTCCGCGGTCCGCAGGAGCGACTCTCGCGTCGCGTCGGTGGGATCGAGGGCGGCACAACCCGCCGAGACGGTCACCCCCAGCTCGGTGCCGTCCTCGGCTCGAACGCTGCGCGCCGCGAGCAGGCCGCGCACCTCATCGGCCACGCCGATTGCCGCTTCAAGGTCGGCGTCGTCGAGTACGACGATGAACTCTTCCCCGCCGAGGCGAGCGACGAGATCGCTTGCACGGAACCGTGCGGTGAGCACCTCGGCGAAGGCCTTCAGCACCTGGTCGCCGACCTGGTGTCCATGCTCCTTGTTGAAAGCGCCGAAGCGGTCGAGGTCGAAGACAATCGCACTGAGCGGTCGCCAGCCGGCCAGCCGCTTGCGGCGATGCGCGGCCAGAATCCGTTCCAGTGTCTCGTCGAAGTAGCGACGGTTGTAGAGGCCCGTCAAGGGGTCGCGAACGGCGAGCTCCGCCACTTCCGCGTGCAGGAACGCGTTCGCGACAGCCAGCGCCGCGCTGCTGGCAAGGAGATGGAGGCCCTCGATCTCGAGATCGGTGAAGCGTGCTGCGACCGACGTGCGGCCGATGGTGAGCGCGCCGACCACCACGCCATCTCGGAGGAGCGGTAGGCCCACGCCCTGAGTCAGCGGCGGGACGCCCAGATCCTGCACGGACCGAGGAAAGCGGTCCACGCTGATCTCGTGGTCGACCACGATGGCTCGATCCCGAATCGCCCGTCCCGAGAGCCCTTCTCCAACCTGGATTTCGCGTCCGATTGCCGCTTCGGGTATTCCGCGGGCTGCTCGCACGAGGTATCGTCCATCCGGCCGGTTCAGGAGCGTCACCGCAAGCGTATCGGCCGCTACGACTCGCCCGGTCGCCTCGATGATCATCTCTGCCAGAGGCTCGACGGAGAGAGAGCCGGTCACGTCACGCCCGAAGGCCTCGATATCGCGGAAGAGATCGGCGCGCGCGGCGAGCGCCTGGCGGTCCTGCCCGAGGGCAACCGCCACCGCGATCCTCGTGGCGATGATCGCGACAAGGCTGCGGTCGGTCTCGTCAAGCCGGCGGGAACCGCTCGTTTCCACGTTGAGGACGCCAAGGAAGCGGCCGTCCACCATGAGCGGGGCGCAGATCAGGCTCGTCGCCGACAGCGTGCCCGGGACGTAGTCGGGATCGGCGACTATGTCGGGCACATAGGCGAGCTCCCCGCTGCGCATGACGCGGCCGGCGACCCCCATCGAACTGTCGAACGAGCTGAGCGCCTCCACGTACCCACCGTGCGCCGTGAGGTACACATGTGCGGCGTCGCCGAGATAGACAGAGACATGCGGATAGCCGAACCGGGTGACGATGACGTCCACGACCCGCGCAATCGGCTCGGTAGTCAGCCCACCCGCGGCAAGCAGTCGCCCGACCGCCTCGAGAGCCGAGATCTGGCGTGCCCGACGGCGCTCCACCCGAACCGCGAAGCGCGCGGCCGTCAGCGCATCCTCGAGGGCGCGAACGATGCGACGCGTGCTGAATGCGAGGACGAGCGTCACGCCGGCGAGCGTCACGCCTCGCACGGCAACCTCATTGGTCGAGCCCAGCGTTGTCAGCTCCGGACTCAGCAGAACTGCCGCCGCGAGGCCCGCTGCGACCGATCCCTGTCTGCGCCCTGCGGCCGCCGCGCCGGCGACGATCGGGATGTAGAGCGCGAGCAGCGGCAGCGATGGGCCGCCGATCAGGCGCGACGTGACTGCCACGAAGGCCAGAGGCGGAAGGAGACGAAGCAGCTGCCATCCCAACTTCGCAGCCAGGCGATGACG
Source organism: Candidatus Limnocylindria bacterium (assembly GCA_037721115.1). Taxonomy (GTDB): domain Bacteria; phylum Chloroflexota; class Limnocylindria; order QHBO01; family QHBO01; genus JACDBZ01. Next base: position 831 of record JBBJNX010000360.1, on the reverse strand, counting down.
CTTGCCCAGGTACCCGAGGATGGCCTGGACGGCAATGGCAAGGCTGCTCAGCAGGATGGCCATCGGCAGATCACCGGCTCGCTGCCCGACCAGCGCCACGAGCAGGACGATCGGCACAAGCGTGGCGGTGTAGAACAGGTAGGAGTCGTCGCCGATACGGGCCCAGGCAGGGGCTACCCGCCACGGATTCAATACGCGGCCGAGCGCCGAGCGTGCTTCTCTGGTGACGTCGGGTGCCATGTCGCGGTCACCCTGCCCTGCACGCGCCGAGGCGGCCATCCCCCGGAAGTCCCGTGCGGGTCCGGTTGGCACGCTGCGCGCTATGCTTCCGCGATGCGCGCCCAGCGCAACTGTTGACGTGCACACGGAGAAACGAGGCCATGACCTTTCGCCCTGATGTCAAGCTCGACCCTGGTCAGGTGCAGGATCGGCGCGGTGGAGGCGGCGGGCGCGTGCGCGGCGGCGGAATCGCTGTCGGGGGCGGGCTGGGCAGCCTCGTCCTCTTGGCGGTGGTCATCCTGTTCGGCGGCAATCTCGGCGATCTGGCCGGAGGCCTCGGTGGCGGTCAGCCGGCGACCGGACCAGTCTCTAGCGAGCTGGCATCGGAATGTCAGACCGGGGCGGATGCCAACGAGCGCCAGGATTGCCGGATCGTCGGTACCGTCAATAGCCTGCGGACGTACTGGACCGAGGCGTTCTCTTCCTCCGACGAGCAGTTCGCCGAGCCCGGGACGGTGCTCTTCGACGGTCAGGTGGACACCCAATGTGGTGGCGCCACGAGCGCTGTCGGACCGTTCTACTGCCCGGTCGACCAGACCATCTACATCGACC
>JBBJNX010000359.1:0-2898 GCA_037721115.1 Candidatus Limnocylindria bacterium | reverse complement strand
GTTGCGCGTGTCTACGCTCGGATCCTGACCGTCAATGAGGCATTGCGCGTAGACGCTGTCGGAAGGTGCGAATGTCGTGGCCACGCCACCGAAGTCGTAGACCCCAGGTGGCGGGGCGTCGAACGCTCCAGTTCCACCTCCAAGCCGGTAGCCTGACCAGCATGCTGCGACATGCACCGCCGATCGGTCGATACCGAAGACGGCCTGCCGGGCATGTGCCCTCATGAACGGCCATCCACTCTCGGGGCGATCGCACCGCGTATACGATCCGGAGCTTGGTCGCATGTCGAAGCGCGGCTCGTATGGGAGACGTGGCACGGTGGGGCATTGAGCGGTGGCGCTGTGGATGGAGGCAAATCTGGCCGCCTCACGAGCCGCGTTGGCGACCTGCTGCTGATGAAACACGCCGATGCCGAGCACGATGATGCCAAACACAACCATCAGGAAAAGCGGAAGTACGAGGGCTGTTTCGACCAACGTCTGCCCGCGCGGACCATTCGACGGCCTGGACACTAGTAATCCGCCACAGTGAATGCGCGGTCCTTCTGAAGCCAGATGTCACCGATGCTCAAACCGTTAGCAAGAGGGAGTTGAAGGTCTTGAAGATTGAACAGCGTAGTGAAGCGGTAGCAGAGCCGCACCTCCACGTAGGGCAGTCCGTCTACGGGCTTGCCTGGGCTCCACGTTGATCGGATGTCGGAGCATTCCGACGGAGATGCTCCCTGTTCCGTCCCGCACCACCCGCCGCCGGCGTAGCCGGGAATCTCCGCCTCATCATCATGGATGCACACGCCGGCCGCCGGCATCGTGCAGGAACCCATGGCGCCTGCCCGGTTAGGAAGCCGTTCCGCTTCCTTGCAGACCGTTTCCAGCGCAACGGCATGCACTCGCATGTACTCATCCGGCCCAAGCGTCGTCAGTCCGCGCTTTAGTTGAAGGTACTCCTGCGCCGCCGCCTCAGCCGCGTTCCGGGCCGATGCCTCCACCACGATGCCCGCCTGGAAGACGCGGCCAAAATCCGCCACGCCCAGCAGCAGCACGAGGAGCATCGGCAGTACGAGGGCGAACTCCACCAGGGACTGGCCGCGGCGTGAGCGCTTGGCGGAATCCTTGGACGATGAAGATACTGCGTGATCCGACATGGTGTGGGCACGATGTCGGGCGGTCACGACGGGCAGTTGGCGTCGTTGGCCCCCCTGGAAAGTGCTTGGTTGCTCCCTGCTAGAGGCGGTACGTTAGTACCAGCGCCTACCCCTGACTACCGTTTATGATCTCGTTTGGTGCCGCGGCGCACCGCTGTTCCGGTCGTTCGGGGGGAGCGGTGCGGACCGGTGCGGACTTGTGAGAACGTCACTCTATGCGCGTGACCTTGCCAGTCACCTACGCGTGCCCCGCATAGACTTGGACCGATGACCGAGCGAGTCTTGGTACTCCCCCGAACCGCCGTGCCGGGTGGCTGCGACTTCCACGGAATCCGCAAGGCCGATGCCTCCGCCCTGGATGACCTCCGCGCGGCTGTTGCCGCGCATGGCCGCTACCTGGATCGCGCGATCGCTGAAGAGGATCCGACCTTCAAGCAGCTCATTACCTATGTCGTCGTCCGAGATGGCGAGCGCATCTTCCTCATGCACAGGACCGATGCTGGCGGTGATGCAAGGCTGCATGGCAAGGCAAGCATCGGCGTGGGCGGGCACCTGAATCCGGTCGACGACGGGGCCGATGCTCTGATGGCCGGCCTTCGTCGCGAATGGGCCGAGGAGCTGGACGCCGACTTGGAGCCGGAGTTCGAGCTCATCGGCTTCCTGAATGACGATACGAACCGGGTGGGGGCCGTTCATCTCGGCGTGGTCTTCAGCATGGATGCGGCCGGTCGCGCCATGTGGGTGCGCGAAGGCGAGAAGCTCATCGGCGCATTCGTCACGGTCGCCGAGCTCGCGGAAAGCTGGGACCGGCTCGAGACGTGGTCGCAGCTAGTTGCCGAGGCCCTCGGAGTCGGGGCTGGTCCCGGTGCGATGCCACCTGAGTTGGCGTTGTGACCGCCGAATCCGCAACTCTGTGCCGTTGTCGGTCGGATGGCCAACCCGGTTGGCGCTGCGACCGCCCAAGCCGGGGTGGTCCGTCATAAGGCCAAATCTGATCGGCGACCTTGGTGGTTCGCCACCGATGCACCGATATACTTACGACATGCTTCGTCGTGCGCTCGCTGCCCTGAGCCTGGCGTTGGGCGTGATCAGCGTGGCCGTACCGGTCGCCGCGGATGGTGAGCAGGTTGCCCGCCTCGAGCTGAACGGCGTGATCGACCAGATCAATGCTGCCTTCGTGGCGGAGGGACTCGAGGTTGCGGCCGAGGAGGGCTCTGCGGCCGTGATCATTCAGATCGACTCGCCGGGCGGTTCGCTCACTGACATGGACCAGATCATCAAGGCTATCCTTGCCAGCGAGATTCCCGTGATCGCGTGGGTGGCGCCGGAGGGGGCGCGGGCAGGATCCGCGGCCACATTCATCACGCTCGCCGCGGACGTCGCGGCCATGGCGCCGAACACGAATATCGGCGCCGCTTCGGTCGTCGGCAGCGGAGGCGAGGAGCTGCCTGAGACCCTGGCAGCCAAGGTCACGAACGATGCTGTCGCTCGGATCAGAGAGCTCGCCGAAGCGCACGGTCGCAACGCTGACTGGGCGGAGTCGGCGGTCCGCGATGCGGCCAGCATCGGCGCGGCGGAGGCGGTCGCCATGCAGCCACCCGTGGCCGACTTCATCGCCGGCGACGTTGAGGCGCTGCTGACTGCGATCGATGTCGGCGAGCGTGCGGACGGACGCGCGTACGAGTTCGACGGTGAGCCGCTCCCGACGCTGAGTGGCCTGCCGCTGCGGGAACTCGAGATGAAGTTCGGCCAGCAC
>JBBJNX010000358.1:0-2906 GCA_037721115.1 Candidatus Limnocylindria bacterium | reverse complement strand
GATGCTCGACATGGGCTTCGCCGAGGACCTCGACGCCATCCTGGCCGAGTCCCCGGATGAGCGACAGACGGCCCTCTTCTCCGCCACCATCTCCCCCGGCATTGCGCGGATCGCCGCGCGTCACCTTCGGGATCCCGTTCGGATCACCCTGATGCGCGAGGCGCCCACCGCCGGCGGCTCGCCGCTCCTGCGCCAGATCGCCTACGTGGCGCCGCGCAGCCACAAGCTCGCCGCGTTGACCCGCGTCCTGGACGTGGAGGCACCGACCTCGGTGCTGATCTTCGCTCGGACTCGCATCGAGGTCGACGAGCTCACCGAGGCGCTGGCCGGCCGCGGTTACGACGCTGCCGCCCTCCATGGCGGCCTGGGGCAGGATCAACGCGACCGAGTCATGTCACGCTTCCGCGACGGGTCGATCCAGGTTTTGGTGGCGACCGATGTCGCCGCCCGTGGACTCGATATCGAGCAGGTCTCGCACGTCGTCAACTACGACGTGCCGTCGGACCCCGATGCGTACGTGCACCGGACCGGTCGGACCGGGCGCGCAGGACGCAAGGGCGTCGCGATCACGCTGGTCGAGCCGCGAGAGCAACGGCTGCTGCACAACATCGAGAGGCTGATCGGCCGGAAGATCGAGATCGCCCGCCTGCCCACGGTCGCGGATCTGCGCGCTCGACGCATGGAGCTCCTGGAGGGATCCCTGCGCGAGGCCCTGCTGGGCGACGACCTGGACCGATACCGTGGCGTGATCGAGCCACTGGCGGAGGAGTTCGATCCGTTCGACATCGCGCTGGCGGCCGCATCGGTCGCCGATCTCGGCTCTGGCGCCGATCGTGACGAACCCGAGCTTCCGGACCTCACCCTGCGTCCTCAGCGCGCGGACCCGGGTCCACATCGACCTTTACCCGGACCCCGGGCCTCATCCAGTTCTCGCCGCGAGTACCGAGGCGGTGACGGCATGATCCGCCTCTTTCTGGGTGGCGGACGCCAGGCGGGCATCCGGCCGGCCGACATCGTGGGCGCCATCACGGCCGAGGCGGGCATCGGCGGTCGGGCCATCGGCGCAATCGAGATCTTCGACCGCTATGCCCTCGTCGAGGTCCCGGACCAGGTGGCGGACGAGATCATCCGCGCGCTGCGCGAGGGCAGCATCCGAGGTCGCCGCTTTCCGGTGCACCGCGACAGGGACGTCCAAGGTTAGGTTTCGGCCGCGATCGTCGCCTGGCCCTGCCCCGATGCGGCGAGCACGCCCGGTCTCCGATTGACGAGCCCGATCCCGCCGATGACCAGCGCCGTCCCCACGATCAGCCACGCGTCGACCGGCTCGCTTAGAACGATCGCACCGAGGGCGATGCCCCAGATCGGCAGCAGATAGGCGACGAGCGTCGTGCGCGTCGCTCCCCATCGGCCGAGCAGGCGGAAGAAGAGAAGATAGGCGACGCCCGATCCCAGCAGTCCCAGCCAGATCACGGCGAAGATCGCCTCTGGGGCCAGCCCAGCATCGAACGGCCGCTCGAGCACGATGGCGGGAATGCCGACCATCACCAGCGCGAAGGCGACCTGGAAGACGGCCGGGATCATCGGTCGCAGTCCATGCATCGTGCGCCTGGCGTACACGCCGCCCACGGCGTAGGAGGCAGCCGCGCCCACGAGCGCAACCTCCGGCCCCAACGCGCCGCTCGTCAGGGTCGCCGGGTCGAAGCCGACCACGATCGCCACGCCGACCAGCCCGACCGCGATGCCGACCGTCTTGTTGAGCGAGATGCGCTCATCGGCGAGCACCAGCGCGGCGATCGGGATCGTGAACAGCGGCACGGCCCCGGTGAGCACCGCCGCCAGGCTCGAGTCGACGCTCTGCTCCGCCCAGGTGATGAGCGTGAACGGCAGCGCCACGCTGAAGAAGCCCATCACCGCCAGGTGGCCGTAGGTTCGCGGATTGCGCGGCAGCGCCTCGCGTGCGATGCCCACGACGACGGCCAACAATGCAAACCCGATGAGCAGCCGCATCGAGACGAGGGTGAACGGCTGAAGGCCGGCGTCAACGCCGATCTTGATGAACAGGTAGCTGCTGCCCCACAAGAAGCCCAGCAATATGAATTGGAGCCAATCGAGCCGGGACGAGGTTGTGGGATGCATCCGGTTCATGGTGCAGTCACCGTCGCCGCCCCGACAGGGCCAGTCCGGCGCGAATTCATGAGGCCACTTTGTGCAGGCCGCGAGGGTCCGCATCGGTCCAGTGCGGTGCGTTGGCAGCCGTTGGTAAGGCTGCCGATAGCCGAACGGTCCCTCGTCGCACAGACCGCTGACCCGTATCGTCGCCGGTGACGAGACAGTCGCACATCTGATGAGAGGATTCGATGCAGCAGGTTCGGTCCCAGGAGTGGCGCAGGTTTGGATTCGGTGGTCCACCGGAGCCGTGGGACCATGGCGCCCTCCGCGATCTCGATCGCCTGGCGACCTCCTATTACCTGGACATCCTGGAGTGCCATCGCGCCGTAATGGCCGCGGGCAGCGGGGAAGATCTGCGGAGACGCGTCGAGGATCTCTTCGCCACGGCCACCCGCCAGAAGCACGAGATCGACTACACCCTTCGCCACTGGGCGACGCCGGTCGAACGCGTGCGAGTGGAAGACCGGCTCGGATCGCTGATGCGGATCGGCATGCGCCTGCGCGAGTTGCGAAAGTCACCGCCGGCGCTGTCGCCGCAGTCGTTACCCGCCTCGCCGGAGCCGGTGCCGGCCGCCTGAGCCTCGGGCGCCCCGCGGGCGCGGCTTACGCACGGCGGACGTGGGCTCCAGGGCGGTCTGCCCGTGTCACGAGGCAACCGTGGTGCCGCCAACCAAGGGCGCCGCGGCGAGCGCCAAGCAGGTTGGCCTTGTGACCGATGGGTGACGGTTCCTCGGTCG
>JBBJNX010000357.1:0-2908 GCA_037721115.1 Candidatus Limnocylindria bacterium | reverse complement strand
CCGAGTTCGGCACGACCGAGGAGACCTCCTACCGCCCGACCAACGCCGATATCCAGGAGCACGGCCCGGTATTGGCGGTCGATGCGCTGCGGTACTCGTTGAATATCCCGTCCGTCCAGATGCAGTACCTGGTCGGCGCGCAGACGACCGCGAACTTCGCCGAGAAGCTCGGTATCTCGAGCGCCGAGTACATCATGGATCAGGACCCGGGCGTCTCTCTTGCGCTCGGGTCGGTCCCGCTCAATCTCACGAACATGACGCAGGCGTACACAACCTTCGCCCAGCAGGGCGAGCTGAATCCGGCGACGACGATCATCGAGATCCGCGATCGGGACAACCGGGTCATCTACACCCGCGAGGACAACGGCCCTACGGTCACCAACCCGATGACCGCCGCCGAGGCGTACCTGCCGCATTTCATCCTGGAGGGAAACACGGACCCGAAGCGGAACCTGTTCTGGGGCAAGCGAGCGCAGCTTCTGACCGCCGACGGCGACCGCCGTCCGGCCGGATTCAAGACCGGAACCACGAACGACTTCCGCGACGTGTCGGGCTTCGGCTACGTCCCCGGCAGCCTGACCACGGGCATCTGGATGGGCAACAACAACCAGGAGTCGCTCTCGAACGAGATCGAGGGCGGTCTCTTCAGCGCTGATGGACCGCTCCTCCTGTGGGAGGAGTTCATGGACCTCGCCATCAACAATCCGTGGGACTGGAACGGTGGAGAGCCGGTGCCCCAGACGAAATACGAGGCGCCTGAGGGGATCGTCGAGGAAGAGATCTGTCGCTTCAGCGGGCTTGCGGAAACTGACGACTGTGGCGAGACGATCGAGCTGCCCTTCCTCGAGGGAACCGTGCCTCCGGTCGACAAGGTCCATCCGGACGACTGCCTGGACCTCGAGCTGTACCTCGAGAAGGCCACGCCCGAGCGGCCGGAGAACTGGATCAAGGCGGCCGAGACGTGGGCAAATCGCGTCGTGAACAAGCGAACCTCCGCTCGTGGCGACCCTGCCGACTACCAGGATGATGAGCGGGTGCAGTTCAAGATCAGCCCGATCTATGGCGAGCCCAAGCTTCCAAAGGTGTGTGGTGAGCGCATCACTCGGCCAGAGCCAAGCTCCGGGCCGTCCAGACCTCCCTCGTCGGCTGAGCCCACCGCCACTCCGACACCGACACCGACACCGACACCGACACCCACGTCGGTGCCCGCGTCTCCCGGTCGCGGTGGCGGTGGTGGTGGCGGCGGCGGGCCACCCACGCCGCCTCCGGGCGACGAGTGAGCAACGGCGCCTAGAATCCACCCGTGTCCAGCTCGGTCCTCACCCTCATCCTCGCCGGTGGCGAGGGGGAGCGGCTCAGCATCCTGTCCCAGGTGCGGGCAAAGCCCGGCGTGCCATTTGGCGGGAAGTATCGGATCATCGACTTCGCGCTGAGCAATGCGGTGAATTCCGGCCTGACCGATGTCGGGATCCTGACGCAATACGCGCCGCGATCGTTGATCGATCATATCGGCGTCGGGCGACCCTGGGATCTTGACCGCAGCCGCGGCGGCGTGGCGCTCCTCCAGCCGTTCATCGGTCGTGGACGCGCGCGCGACTGGTACCGGGGCACCGCCGACGCCGTCCTCCAGAATTTGGATTTCATCACCGATCGAGACCCGGAGCTCGTCCTAATTCTGGCCGGCGACCATGTCTACAAAATGGACTACCGGCCGTTCATCGAGATGCATCGGGCGAAGCAGGCCGACGTCACCTGCGCGGTGCGCACGGTGCCGATCACCGAAGCGCATCGGTTCGGCATCCTCGATGTCGCGGATGATGGGCGCGTCACCGACTTCATCGAGAAGCCCCCCAATCCGCCGTCGAACCTGGTCAGCATGGGCGTCTACGTCTTCAGCTGGCCGCTCCTCCGCGATCTGCTGAGCAGCGAGCGGGTCGACTTCGGGCGTGACGTCCTGCCGGCCATGGTGAGGGACGGCAGCCGCGTGTTCGCCTATGAGTTCGGCGGTTATTGGCAGGACGTCGGGACCGTGGAGAGCTACTGGCAGACGAGTCTGGACCTGCTCAGCGCCGAGCCCGGCATCGAGTTGAACGATCTGGGCTGGCTTGTCTACACCCGCAGCGAGGAGCGACCACCGGCACGCATCGGTACCGATGCGTCCGTGTCGCGCTCGATGGTCTCCCACGGGTGCGTGATCGACGGGACGGTGGAGCACAGCGTCCTGTCGCCGGGCGTACGCGTCGCGGCCGGCGCCATCGTGCGCGACTCGATCGTCATGTTCGACGCGGTCATCGAAGCCGGCGCGATCCTCGACCGTGCCATCCTCGACAAGGAGTGCCACATCGGTGCCGGGGCGCGGGTCGGCGTGGGGGAAGATTTCCGGCCCAACCGCGATGAGCCGGAGCGGCTCTATGCCGGCATCACGCTCATCGGCAAGAAGGCGCGGGTCCCGAGGGGTGTCGAGATCGGGCGCAACTGTCGGATCGACCCGGGAACGACGGAGCGCGACTTCCACCGTCGTCGACGCATCCGGTCGGGCGAGACGATCATCGCCGGCGCGCCGCCGCGGTGAGCCCGGAGGGGTCGATCGACGTTTGGCTCGAGTCGCTCGGGCTCGAGGTGGTGGCCTCGGCCGGTGCGTCCGGCGATCCCGCGTTCAGTCGCGACATCATCGTCGACGGGGATCGGCGCTTCGATCTTCGCATCACGGTCGCGTGGGTCAGCGGAGTTGGCTGCTCCCTGTGGGCATACTATGGGCTCGAGGCGATGGAGATCCCCAAGCGAATCTATGCTCGGATGCTGCGTGCCAACTTTGACTATCCCTTCGTGAAGTTCGCGATGACCGATGATGATCGGCCGATGCTGATGACCGAGCTGCCGGTCGCCGGCCTCGACCGTGACGAGCTCG
>JBBJNX010000356.1:0-2915 GCA_037721115.1 Candidatus Limnocylindria bacterium | reverse complement strand
GACGAGCACGTTGCCAGGGATCAGGTCACCGTGGGTCATCACGTCGCCGGCTCCGCCACGCGGAAGTTTCCGCAACGCATCCCACATCTTGCGCAGACGCGGCACGTCCAGCAGCCCTTCACTCTGTTCGAAGCAGGTCTCCATCCACCCATCGTGGGACCGCAGGTCGCCTCCTCTACCGTTTCCATTGAACACCCTGCCGCGAGGGTCGATGACGCGTACGTTCAATATGAACTCGGCCAAGTCACGCGCGAACGCGACGGAGTCGCCCGGGTCTTCGTCGGTGGCCACAACTCCGGGCAACCAGGTTTGGATCGACCACGGGAGCGGGTAGCCGGCGCCGGGTTCACCCAGCGCGACGGGCTCGGGCGTCGAGAACCGCGTGCGACCGAGCAACTCGCGCGCCGCGTTCGCCTCGGCCGCGAGCCGCTGTCGCGTCGCCTCGACGTCTTGAGGTTGTAACGGGAACCGGGCAGCGAGCTGATCGCCAACGCGAAAAATGGCGTTGACTGTCCCCTGCGAACGGATCCCCCTGATCGGCAAGGCCCGCCACTCGGGGAACTGCTCATCCACCAATTCGCGCACCGTCTCAGCGGAAACAGTCAGCTGATTGGCATGCATGTCCACGCGGGGAGCATGAAGGGCTGCGATCCTGGCCGCAATCTCCTTCCATCTCGCACGAACATGCACGCGCAAGTAGCGGATAGCGCCGGTGGCGGAGTGGCCGCCGACTCAACCGCACTTTGAACCCTCGATTCTTTGCAGGGGACGCTCAGAGGTCCGAATCCTTGACGCCGACCTGGCTGCGCTTCGCGCGCGATTGGGCGCCGCTGGCGTCGAGAATCGTGACCGATGACGCGGACATCGGCGTGGAGCGTTGCTATGTCGCCGATCCGTTCGGTAACCGCATCGAGCTGGTGGCTTGCCAAGGACGGCGGCTTCACCGAGCGACAACGACCGAGCAGCGATGCCCGCTGAGGCCGAGGCACCAATGGTTCGAGGTACCCCATACCTGCCCGATCAGAGCGCGTCTTCAAGACGGAGCCGGCACCCTGCCAATCGGCTCAGCATGTCAGACGACCAGCTGCAAGACCCCAACGGCCAGCACGATCTCGAGCCCGAACACGATTGCGCCGATGAGGAGCCAGTGACGATCACTGAGCCGCCGACGTCTTCTTCGAGCGTTCGACACTCGGGCGGCACGTTGATTCGATCGTGTGCTCCCGGCGGCGTGGTTGGGGATCATCCGGCTTCCCTCTCTGTGTTCCGCTCCTGCGTGCGAGCGGCACCCATCGCCGTGTCGGGCAGGAGGATCGGCGCCTGCTCGATCGTGGATTCGGCGCGTGAGGCGGCCTGCTGAATGGTGTAGTAGGCAGCCTCCATGTTGCGGCCAGTCTCGGTCGGGATGGCCTCGTCCGGCATGTGGAATGCGTCGCCCATCTCGAACGTGAAGCTCAGGATTCGGTGGGTGGCGTACAGCCAGTCCATCTGGTTGCCGACGTGGATCTCGTCGTACGACGACTGGGCGTGGACGTAGCCGCTGAGGTCCCCCATCTCGGCTGCCATGACGGCAAGCAGAGCATGGTCATCTGGGTCCGCGACCGTCGCCTTCGTGTAGCCATACGGGTACAGCACGAGGCGCCCGTACTGGTGGAAGGTGACGTGCACGCGGACCTGCTGCTCGCCGCCGATGACCCGGCCGTCCACGTAGCGCTTGAAGGCAGCCGCCTCCGGCGTCGACCACGCCGCCGGACCACGGTAGGTCCACGCCGACGGGGACGCGTTGAGCGGGTTGGTGCCCCATTGGAAGCCGAAGTTACGGTTGATGTCGGTCCCGATCTCGGCGCTGCCCGGCGTTGGCTGACGATTCTTGCGCCAGGACAGGATGGTGCCCGAGCTGTGGTCGTACTCGGAACCGTCCGGGTTGAGATTAAAGATGATCGTGATCTCGGTGCGGTTCACCATGTCGGTGATGCGCGGCGTGGCGCCGTACCCGTCGACCAGGTTGCGAAACAGCGCCACGGCCATCTCGGTGCTCATGTGCTCCCGCCCATGCATGCCGCCGTCGAAGAGCACCTCGGGCTCGTCCTCGTCGATGCCGGCGTTGTCGCTGACCTTGGCCGCCCACAGCTCACGGCCCTCGAAGCTGCGCCCAATGCTGAAGAGCCGCGCGATCTCCGGCTTGCTCGCCGCGATCTCGTGCACCGCGGCGACCATTTCGGCGTAGTCGAGATAGCCGGCGTCCTCAGCTGGATAGGCCGATGCGGGCGCGGTCAGGGCGGCGAGCATCAACGCCGTGGCGAGGAACGCGCCCGCGACACGCGACCCTGCGCGGCGTCGGAAGGAGATTGCCGTCTTCATCATTCCCCCGTGTGTGGTGGATGTGTTGAATAGACACCCGTCACCGCGAAGGTGTTCGATCGAACACCTTCGCGCTTCTCGGTGTCTGGATAGGCGAGGACCTGGGAGGGAGTAGCGCTGGACCCTGTAGGGCAAGCCCAAGCCGGCGACCGGGAGGCATTCGAGATGCTCGTGGAGCGACACGCCGCGGACACGTACCGCCTGGCCGCGGCAATCGTGGGACCCGTCGATGCGGACGACGTGACGCAGGAGACCTTTGTCGCCGCCTGGCAGCAGTTGGCACGCCTGCGCGACGCCGACGCCTTCGCACCGTGGCTGCGCCGGATCTGCGTCAATCGATCGCGGAACTGGCTTCGGGGCGTGAACCGCCGCGGGCGCCCGGTGTCACTCGACGCTGACGACGGCCTGGCGAGCCGCCTGCCCGATACGCGCCGCGACTTCCGGGCAGCCGTCGAGGCCCGAATGGTCCTCGAGCCGGCATTCGAGCAGCTCAGTCCCGATCAGCGGGCGGTGCTGGCACTCCACTACAGCATGGGTCTTTCGATCGCCGAGGC
>JBBJNX010000355.1:0-2918 GCA_037721115.1 Candidatus Limnocylindria bacterium | reverse complement strand
AGCAGGTACGCCTCGCGCGCGCCGGCCCGCGCGAGAGCACCCGTGCCGTCGGGGTCCGCCTCCAGCCAGGCAGGCAGACTCGGGACACCGACGATCGGCACCCGAAGGCCGACGGCGAGGCCCTTGCCCAGTGACATCGCCACCCGGAGGCCGGTGAACGATCCGGGCCCGGTGCCAATGGCGACGGCAGACGCGTCACGCACAGGACGATCGATGCGCGCCAGGAGCGCCAGCAGCCGCGGCAGGAGCTCAGCCGATTGGCGCTGCCCGCTGCTCCAGGCATCATCGGCCAGGAGCGTGCCGTCCGGTTCGGTCAGCGCTATCGAAAGGTCGGTCGACGCACCGTCCATGGCAATGATCACTGCGCGCCGAACGCCGCGGCCGCCAGGCGCTCGTGCGCGCTGCCGATGGCCGTCCAATGCAATTCACGCCGCATCGGTGCGGACGCCGGAGCCACGAGGTGGATCTCGAGCCGCTCCAGCGGCAGCCAGCCTTCGAGCAGATCAGCCCATTCGACGACCGTCACGCCGTCGACCTGTCGCTCGTCGAGGATGCCTGCGCCCCATGCCTCCTCAGCCCCGCCAAGCCGATAGGCGTCGACGTGATAGAGCCGCAGCCGCCCCACGTGTTCGTTCATCAGGATGAAGGTCGGGCTGTTCACGACCTCGGTGACGCCGAGGCCGGCCGCGATTCCCTTCGTGAGCTGCGTCTTTCCGGCGCCGAGCGGGCCGATCAGGGCAAGCACCGTCCCCGGAGCAGCGATGACACCGATCTGGCGACCGATCTCATGAGTCTCGTCGGGTCCGCTGCTGACCCCCGACCCGGACAGGACCGCGGGCACCATCGATCGCTCCATGCGCGCCAGTATAGGAACGCGCAGCTCACGGGCTGGGCAGTGGCTCGGTAGCCTCGAGATTGGCCATGGGTACGACCGCGGTGCGCCCCTCCTCGAAACGCACGAGTGCGGCGCGGCCAACGATACCCGACGCGAACGCGTACGGCCGATCGAGCACGCGTACCAGCTCGCCACCCTGTCCGGCGTGTGGGCGCCGATGCGCGATGACGCGGTCGCCGGGACGTGGAAGGACGCGGCGACCGGGAGGCGGGCCGGCGTCGTAGACGTAGAGCCGTGCCGCATCGCCGAACAAGCTTGCCATGCGGCCTTCGTGGGTCCGGAACCAGGCGAACAGGCCCGGATCGAAGCCGACCTTGCCAAACCCCTCCAGCAGGATCACCGCGAAATCGCCCCGCACGCCGCCGATCTCGCGCCGGCGCTGTTGGGTGGCCTCGAAGTCGCGCAGCTCCTTGTCGAGGACCCCACCAAGCACAATGCCCGCGACGCCCATGGCGCGTGCCCGCGTCAGCGTCTCCGCCGAGGCCCGTGACCCCCCGACGATGATTCGGCCGGTGGCGCCGACGTCGATGGCGCTCGCTCGGAGCTCGTCACCCGGTTCATGCACGGCGACCCGGAGCTCGCCGTGGACGGCATTGCCGCTGCCGCCGACCCCCGTCACGAGGGCGCCCGCGATTCGCAGCTCAATCGCATCCGGCTCGATGCTGACGACATTCCCCCGCACGTGGCCAAGGACGGGCTCGCTGCCGCTCAGCGGCGCGACCATGGCCGACCCGTCATCTCGGTCGTACCCGAGAAGGATGCATGCCTCCTCCACCCGAACCTGCCGGCCGCGATTGTCCTCAGCCAGAATCGCTCCCGCCACCAGCGTGGCGCCCGGCCGCGCGACGAGGTACCTTTCGGCGTCAGCCGGTGAACGGCGCAGCGTTGCCGAGACCGCCAGGTTGATGCCGCCCCGCGGGACGCGCCGCGTCGCGAGCACTTCCGCCGGCTCGACGCTGTGGCCGACCTCCACCATGGGCGTCGCGCCGACCGGCAGCCGAACGCGGTGGACGACGCTCATGCCACGCGCTCCGATCCCGCGATGGCTTCCCGAGCCAGCGAGTCTCGCCACCCTGCCAGGACCTCGCGGCGATCATCACTCCGCTTCGGCAGCGCGATGGGGACGCCACGAGCATCCAGGATCAAGCCGACCACGCCTCCGGTGGCACTGACCTGGACCTGCGACGAGCGGCGGACAGCACCCAGGCTTGCGCCGCTCTGGAGCTCGATGGTGATTTCGGCCACCTGGCCACGCGGGAGCGCCACGACCTGGAGCTGACCGGTGCGCACCTCGATCGGTAATCGCGTTGGCCAGCCCGCGCGATGCACCGTGACGCGCATGGCGAGACGACCGGGCACACCGCCTCGGCACACGACCGCCGTCCCCAGCGGCACCAGGAGGTCTTCCCCGAGCAGCGCGAGCCCCTCGCCGATCTCGTCGTCTGGCAATGAGCCGAGAGGACCGAGCAGCGCGGCCGCGTCGACCGCGAGCTGCGTGACGCCGATCGGGCGGACGCCGTCGAGCAACATGCGCGCCGCCTGGGTCAGGCGCGGCGCGGCGGCGATCGTCTGCCCGGCACCGATCAACAGGTCAACGGAGCCAGCCACGCCCTCCTCAAACATGCCTGTCAATTGGACGCGGGCAGCCGTCTGGGTGGCGGACAGCTCCTCCGAGGTCTGCGGCAGGCTCGACGGACGCGCGCGCAGCGTCTGGAGCAGGTCCGCGACCGCGGCCTCCTCGCCGGCGTCGCCAGCCAGGCGCGCGACGCGTGCCGCCGCGCCGGGTGCGAACATCGTGCCCGCCAGGCCACCCCGGGCGTGGACTCGGCTGGCGAAGGTCCCGTCAGGTTCAGCCAGGGCACGGATGGCGGACCGGGCACCCAGATCGACACCCAGGATGCGGAGGCCGGTCGCGCCGGCAAGCGCGCCGATGGCGCGCGGGAAGGCGACGGATGACAGGTGAGTCTCATCCTCAGGCGTGACCGCCTCGCGCAGCAGGGCCGCAAGGTGCGTCCGCAGCGCT
>JBBJNX010000031.1:0-11118 GCA_037721115.1 Candidatus Limnocylindria bacterium | reverse complement strand
ACGGCGTCGCGCAGTCCATCGGCGAAGGCGCCCTCATCCGACACGAAGTGGTCGGCCGGCACAACGATCGTCACCTCGTCGCTGTCTCGGCTGGCCATGACCGTCGCCAGTGCCGCCGCGACCGCGGTCGAGCGCGCGAGCGGCTCTCCGAGAATATTGTTCTCGGGAAGCTGGGGCAGCTGGCGCTGCGTGGGCCTCACGTGCGCCTGGCTGGTGATGACGTAGATGTCGTGCGGTTTCAGAACGGCACCGAGTCGCGCGATGGTCTGCTGGAGCAGGCTCGTGTCGCCGGTCAGGGGCAGCAGCTGCTTCGGTGTCTCGCGCCGCGAGAGTGGCCAGAGTCGGGTGCCGGCGCCGCCGGCCATCACGATCGCAAACATCAGGTGCCGCGAGGCTACCAGAGGTGTGGACTGCGGCGCGACGTTCGGGCCAGCGTTCCTATCAGATTCTCACGAGGGGGAACCTATACCGGATCCTCCGTCCGTTGCGCTGGCGCGCGAGCGTGGATGAACGCAGAATCCTGTCGATCTTCCATACCGAGAGAATTCGACGCGAAATCGAACACCTGGAATCATGGGTAGCTCTCCCGCCGTGCGAATCTGATAGGAATCGGCGGCGGAACGCAGCTATTCGCGGTCGACCTCGGCGTCCAAGCGCTCGCCAAGCTCCAGCGTGCGCCGATACGCGGCCCACACGGCATCGGAGAAGACGGTGCGGATCCTTCCCTTCTCCAGCTCGTAGATGGCGGCCGCGCTGGTGCCACCCGGAGACGTGACCGCGTTGCGCAGCTGGGCGGGGTGCAGCTCCGACTGCTGCGCGTATTCGGCCGATCCGACGAGCGTGGCCACGACCAGGTCGTGCGCCAGCTCGCGCGGGAAGCCCATGTGGACTCCCGCGTCGATGAGCGCCTCCATGACCGCGAACAAGTAGGTGGGCCCCGTACCGGACAGGGCGGTGGCCATGGCGACGAATGATTCATCGGCGACCTCGCGCTCGTCGCCGAGCGAACGGAGGGCCGCCCGCGCCAGGTCCCGCTGTCTCGCGGTGCAGGCATCCGATGAGCTCCAGACGGTCATTCCGCGACGGATCTGGGACGGCGTGTTCGGCATGGCGCGTACGACCGCCGCGTGCTGAAGTCCGTCGACCAGGGTGCGCAGCGTTCCGCCTGCCACGATCGAGAGAACGACCTGCTCTGAGCCGATCCGACCTCGCAGCTCGCGCATCACACGGGTCAGCATCTGTGGTTTCACGGCCAGGACCACGACCTCGGCATCGCCCAGCGCGTCACGGTTGGAGGCGACCGGATGGATGCCATGCCGCTCGGCGAGCATTTCGCGCCGATCGCTGCGCGGATGCGATGCCGCCAGCTGTTCGGGAGTCACGGCCTTATTGGCGAGCAGACCGGCGATCATCGCCTCGGCCATCACGCCGGCCCCGATGATCCCGACTCGCATCGGACGTCGTGCGGTCATTCGTCCTCCTCTCGTCGATTGCCCACGACCAGCTCGGCCCCGCGGAGCTGTCGAGCCTCGTCGACCTCACCGATCGGCGCCCGTGCACGTTCGAGCAGCGTCTCGGACGCTCCGGCCAGGCGGCGGGAGCCCGTGACGTCACCGAGGTGCAGCAATGCGCGCCCGAGTCCCAGCGCGGCGAGCCCCTGCTCGTGCTCCGCGCCGACGTCGCGTGCCTCGTCGATCGCCTCCGCATAGTACCGGCGCGCGCTCTGCGGATCGCCGGCCGCCACCCGCAGATCTCCGATCCGGCGGGCCTGCCGCGTCGCCTGCAGCGTCATCCCCGCCTGCTCGAAGTGCCAGAGCGCCCGGTGGCCCCATGCATCGGCCGGCCACCACTCATGATCGGACAGCGCGCGATCCATGGCCGATGCGGCCGCGGCGCCGGCGCGGCGATGGTCGTTCGCTCGCTCGGCCTCCAGGTAGGGCGCCGCCAGCGCGGTGTGGCGGAGCGCCAGCGGCAGCTCGCGGAGCCCACGGCGAGCCGTGGGCGCGCCGGTCGACAGTGCGGCGCTCGCGCGCACCACGAGCCGTCGCAGCCAACCGGGCCGCGGCTCGCCCCACGACGGGCGCCGATGCGTGTGCGCGTGGCTGCCGCCCATCCGCCAGCCCTCAGCCGCGCGCGGCGGCCTGAAGCTCATCGACCCGATCGACGCGCTCCCAGGGCAGGTCGAGATCGTCGCGGCCGAAATGGCCGTAGGCGGCCGTCTGGCGGTAGATCGGTCTGCGCAGGTCGAGATCTCGGATGATGGGGCCTGGCCGCAGGTCGAACGATCGCTGGATCGCCTCGGCCAGCCGTGCCTCCGAGCAGGTCCCTGTCCCGAAGGTCTGAACGTTGATGGCCAGCGGATGGGCAACGCCGATCGCATACGCCAGCTGGATCTCGCAACGGCGCGCCAACCCGGCGGCAACGACGTTCTTGGCCACGTAGCGAGCCATGTAGGCGCCGGAGCGGTCGACCTTGGTCGGGTCCTTGCCACTGAACGAGCCGCCCCCGTGGCGCGCCATGCCACCGTAGGTATCGACGATGATCTTGCGCCCGGAAAGGCCCGAATCTCCCATCGGTCCGCCGATCACGAACCGGCCGGTCGGGTTGACGAGGTGGCGCGTCTCGTCATCGAGCAGCTCTGCCGGGATCGCGGCCTCCACGACGTGCTCGCGGACGGCAGACGTGAGATCGGCAAGGTCGACCTCCGGATCGTGCTGGGTGCTGACCAGCACGGTATGCACACGACGCGGTCGGCCGTCGGCATCGTACTCGACGGTGATCTGGCTCTTCCCATCTGGACGCAGAAATGGGAGCGTGCCCTCCTTGCGGACCTGGGCAAGGCGGCGCGCCACGCGATGCGCCAGCAGAATCGGCATCGGCATCAGCTCGTCCGATTCGTCCGATGCATAGCCGAACATCATTCCCTGGTCTCCCGCGCCAAGCTCATCGGCCTCGAGCCCCTGGCGAGCCTCGAGCGCATGATCGACACCGAGGGCGATATCGGGTGACTGCTCCTTGATGGCGGTCATCGTCCCGCACGTCTCCCAGTCAAAGCCGAGCCGGCTGTCGTTGTATCCGATCTCGCGAACTGTCCGGCGCACGACCTCCTGCACGTCGACATAGTGGGACGTCGTCAGCTCGCCAAGGACCAGGACCAGGCCGGTCGTGGTGGCGACCTCGACCGCGGCGCGCGCGTTCGGATCATGTCGCAGGACATCGTCGAGGATCGCGTCGGCGACGGCGTCGCACAGCTTGTCGGGGTGTCCCTCCGTCACCGATTCGGAGGTGAACAGGATGGACGGGGCGGGGTCTGGCATCGGCTCTCCGGCTGGCTCAACGGGCGCGGCGAGTGTAGCGCCGTGCCTCACGCGGCGTCGGAAGGAGCGCCGGCAACGTCGAGCCGATGCGCCGAATGAGCGAATCATCTATGCCTCGCGAGGATAGCGGCCGGGCTATCCTTGCCGTCCATGCCACAGTTCGCCGCTCGTCATCCCGAGCTGCTCGCCTTCCGCTCTGAGTTTCCGCTCCTCGACGCGTCGGTCTATTTGAACACCTGTTCGCTCGGCGCACGGTCGGAACTATCGCGGCGCCGGCTCGAGTCATTCCTGGCGGACTGGGACGAGCTCGGCGCGCGCGCCTGGTACCGCCGTTGGCTCGGCGAGCTCGATGGTCTGCGCGACGACTTCGGCTCGATCGTCGGTGTTCCCGGCGACGAGATCGCGCTCGCTCCGAACGTGAGCACCGCGCTGGCGGTCATCGCCTCGGCGCTGGACCCGCTGCATCGCGGCGATCGAGCCAGCCTGGACCGCCTGTCGACCGCCGGCATCGCGGCAGGGAGCGGTCCGCGGACGCGAGTGGTGACAACGGCCCTCGATTTTCCGACGATCGGGCACCAGTGGCTGGCGCGTGCCCCGCTCGGCGTGGAGCTGGTCGTGGTGCCCTCCGCTGACGGCCTGACGGTCGAGCCCGATGCCATCGCCGAGGCGGTCGATGAGCGGACCGCGATGGTCGCCATCGGCCACGTCTTCTTCACCACCGGCGCGCGCAACGACACGGCTGCGCTGGCACGCATCTGCCACGAGCGCGGAGCGCTGCTCCTGGTTGACGCCTACCAGGCCACCGGCATCGTTCCCACCGACCTCGCCGGCGAAGAGATCGACATCTACGTCTCGGGAACGCTGAAATGGCTGTTCGGTGGACCGGGAACGGCATTCATGCGTGTGCGACCGGCCCTCCGGGAGGCACTCATCCCGACGACGACCGGCTGGTTCAGCAGCGCCCGCCAGTTTGCGTTCGCGGTCGACGAGCTCGAGCTCGCGCCCGACGGTCGACGGTATGAGCTCGGTACGCCGTCGGTCCCGTCGGCGGCGATCGCGCGCGGCGGCCTGGAGCTGGTCCGCGAGATCGGCGTCGAGCGACTCGGCGAGCGCACCCGTGATCTCGGCCAGATCCTCATCGGGCTCGCCGATGCTGCCGGCCTGGAGGTCCGGGCCGTGCGGGATGCCGAACGACGCGGCGGGATTGTCCCGATCGCGGTCGCGGATCCGAAACCCGTCGTCGACGCGCTGGCCGGCGACGGAATCATCGTTGACTTCCGACCCGGGATCGTGCGCTGCTCACCCGCGTTCTACAACACCGAGGACGAGGTCCGGCTGCTCGTCGATCGCCTGGCGGTCCACGTCAGGACGGCGGGTCGCGCGGTCAGCTGAGCTGAAAGAGGCCAAGGCGGTGCGCCACGGCCGCCGCCTCGGTTCGGCGAGTCACGCCGAGCTTCCCGAGGATGTTGCTGACGTGCACGCCGGCAGTGCTCTCGGCCATGAAGAGCTTGTCGCCGATCTGCCGGTTGCTGCGGCCGTGCGCGAGCAATGAGAGCACTTCACGTTCGCGCGCGGTGAGCCCCAGCCGGCCAGCGGCGTCATCAGCCGTGTCAACGCCCTCGAGGCCGATGCGCGCTCGGCGCGCGAGTGACTCGATCGCCTCGCGCAGCGGCCGCGCCCCCAGCTCCACGGCGATGGCATGCGCCTCTGCGAGCGCGGCGGCGCCCTCCTCGCGTTTCCGCGCCACGAAGGCAATGGCCGCGAGGTGCGCGAGCGCTCGTGCGAGCTCGTACGGACGCCCGAGGGCACGTCGGGCGGCGACCGCGGCATTCCACACGTCGACATCAGTCTCGCCGCGCGCACGTGAGGCGAGCGCCTTCGCCAGCAGATGGTCAGCCTCGATCGCCGCCGCCGGCTGCGATGCCACCTCGCGTACCCGCGCGATGTGGCGCTGCATCTGTTCCTCGAGCTCGCCCGTCCGCGCGATTGCGACGGCTTCCCGCCTGGGATCACCCGCTCCGCGCGCCGCATCAGCCTCGTCCGACTCCGCGCGCAGCCCGGTCACGATCAGGCGACGCGCATCCGTATCGAGGTCCGGTTCGATCAGCCGATCGAGCGTCTCCGCGATGATCTCCCGCGCCGCCGTCGGCTCGCCGGCCACGACGGCAAGCTCGGCGCGGCGAGCGCTGATCAGGTCCGGGTCGGGTCCGACCAGCCGCTCACCGAGCGCGTCGTAGGTGAGCAGGTCCCGACGCGCTCGGGCGAGCTGGCCGCGAGCGGTGTACAGCTGAATCCGGTTTGAGAGGAGCCATCGCATCGCGTAGCGTGTCGCGCCGCTGGCAATGGTGGTGTCGAGCACCCGTGCCGCCTCATCCCAGCGACCCAGATCGAACAGCGCGCGACCCATCTTCGAGCCGAGCTGTCCGCCGAACCGTGCCTCACCGCCCATCGCACGCAGGCGCTCGCGCGCCGATCGAGCCACCTCGAATGCCTCCTCGTGCCTGGCGGCCTCGTCGAGCGCCCAGCCGAGGGCAACCGCGGTGAGGAAGATGGCCTGGGGATCACCCAGCCTCAGGGCGAGTTCGTATCCATCACGCAGCAGCGGGATGCCGCGCTCGAGATCAGATCGGCAGGCGAGGTCCAGGCCGAGCGCAGTCAGCGCCCGAGTTTCAGCCAGCGTGGCACCAACCGTCCTGGAGATGGCAAGGGCGGCCTCGGCGAGCGCCATCGACTCGCTGAATCGACTGCGAACCATGAGGGAATGCGCAAGGTCCGCCACGACGCGCGCGCGCTCGTGGGTGGGCGGATCGATCGGGATCAGAGCGACCGCGCGGTCCATCGCGACCACGCCAGATTGCCAATCGCCAGACTCGTTCAGATACCAGGCCAGTCGATGCTGGAGGACCCCGGCGCGCATCGGCTCACCGAGGGGGTCCGTCTCGTCGAGCGCAGATCGAACCAGGTCGATCGATCGGCGTGGATCCCCCGCCTGCGCGGCGGCCTCCGCGGCCTCTTCGAGGATCACCGTTCGGTCGATGCCGGCCGGCAACCGCTCGGGTGCCACCTTTGCCCACAGCTCGAGGCTGCGCTCGAGGAAAGCCTGTGCCTCGGGGTAGGCGAACGCCTGGGCTGCCGCTCGTCCTGCGGCCACCGTTGCCGGGAGCGCCCGCTCGAGATCGTGGGCCAGGAGCCAGTGGTGGGCCAGTTGGGCCGCCAGGCCGGCACGATCGTGCGGGTCGCTCATTGCCCGCCGTCCAAGGGCGGCGGCATACGCCGCGTGCAGGTGCGTGCGCTCCTTGGGCAGCAGCTCGTCGTAGACCACCTCCTGCACGAGCGCATGGCGGAACCGATAGCCGGGATCCTCCTCCGGGGCGGTGGGGACCAGGAGGTGGTGCTCGACCGCCTGGCGCACCGCCTCGGTCAGGATCCCTTCGGGCAGGCCCGCCACCTCGGCGAGGATGCCGTGATCCACGCGCGCCCCCGCCACCGAGGCGATGCGCAGCACGCGTTGCGCCTCTCCCTCCAGGTGTCGCACCCGATCGTCAAGCGTGTCGCGCAGGCTGCGTGGCAGTGCCAGCCCCGCTTCACCTGCCGCCATGAGCTCTTCGACGAAGAACGGGTTGCCGCCCGAGCGCGACAGGACCGTCGACACCAGTTCCGGATCCGGTGGCTCCCCCGTGATCCCGGCAAGCTGCTCGGCCAGCTCATCAGCGCCGAACGCGCTGAGCTCGGTGGTATCGACACCCTCCAGGCGCTGGAGCTCAGCCAACAGCGGACGAAGCGGATGTCGCCGATGAAGCTCGTCCGAGCGGTAGGTGCCGATGAAGAGCATCCGGGCCCCTCGCGCGTTGCGGACCAGGAAGCGCAGGAGGTCGCGCGTGGAGGAGTCGGCCCAATGCAGATCCTCGAGGATCAGGACCATGGGTGCATCGTCCGACAGTCGCCTCAGGATTGAGAAGACGACCTCGAACAGCCGCGCCTGCGCGGCGATGGCCCCCGGGCTTCCGTCACCGCGACGGCCGCTCGGTGAGCGTGGCGTCCCGAGGTCGGGGAAGAGGTGCGACAGCTCGGCGCGGCCGGGCCCGATCACCTCGTCCAGTCGTTCAGGCGAGAGCGACCGGAGCAGGGGTCGCAGCGCACCGACGAACGGCGCGTACGGCAGGCCGGTCTCTCCGAGCTGAAGGCAGTCCCCGATGAGGATGAGTGCGCCTGACGACCGCGCCCCGGCCACGAACTCGCTCATGAGCCGGGTCTTGCCGATCCCCGCATCCCCCGCCACCAGGCGCGTGATCGGCCGATGGTCCGACGCCAACTGCAGCGCATGATGGAGGCGCTCGAGCTCGGAGGCGCGCCCCACGAAGATCGGGCTGCTCAGACGGGCCATGGTCATGATCATACCCATCGAGGTCCCCCGGTTGAGCGGCGCCTCGATTCAGGCGGCGGCAACGGAATCGCGCAATCCCCTGCGATGTCGACACATCAGGGACCGCGTCGCCAGCTCGCTCCTGCCGATCCGGCGCGCAATCTCCGCACCCGAGTAGCCGTCAGCGCTCAGCAGCAACGCGGCCCGGACGTCGTCGGGGAGGGCAGCAAGCCGTCCTGTCAGGACAGCCGCCGATTCCCGGTCTATGAGTTCATCCTCCGGAGACGGAACAACCTCGCGCCGCACCAGGTCAGGCGCCCTGCGCCGAGCAACCCCGTGGTGACGGGCTCGACTGGTGGCGAGGTTGATCCCCACCCGGAAGAGCCAGCCTCGCAGATTTCGTGGCGGGCGGCCTGCGGACAGCTCGATCAGAAGGCGAACAAAGGTCTCGTGGACCAGGTCCTCGGCGGCGGCGTGGTCACGGGTGTAGGCGGCGAACCGGCTGCGGAGGGCATCGGCGTGCTCGGCATATGCGCTCGAGGCAATGATGGCCAACGCGGCGACCGTCTCCCCCCGGGCGCGTTCCGCGCCCCGGTCGCCGTGCTCACCTCGGGACGTTCCCATACGCGGATCATGGGTCTAAAGGTGAGTCTTGCGCATCTGGAAAACCTTTATTTCTGGACCGGTCTACGTTCCGGAATCCCACGATTCGCTGTACGCTTTCTGTGCGGTCGTCAGTGAGTCGATCACGATCCCCATGCTCTCGAGCTTGAGCGCGGCCACCCCGCGATCGATCTCGTCCGGGATGCCGTACACGATCGGCTCGAGGTCATCAACGTTCGCACGCAGCCACTCGAGGCCCAGCGCCTGGTTCGCGAAGCTCATGTCCATGACCAGGGCTGGGTGACCCTCGGCGGCGCCGAGGTTCACGAGGCGCCCATCGGCCAGGAGGTAGATGCGCCGCTCGTCGGGCATGCGGTACTCGGTCGTGAAGGGCCGTACTTCTCGCTTGCCGCTCGCCTGCTCCTCGAGCGCATCCAGCTCGAACTCGTCATTGAAGTGGCCCGCGTTCGCGAGGATCGCACCGTCGGGCATGAGCGGGAAATGCTCCCGACCCCAGACATTCAGGTTGCCGGTGGCGGTGATGAAGACATCGCCGATACTTGCCGATGCGGTCGCGTTCATGACGCGGTAGCCATCCATCGCGGCTTC
The DNA here is from genome assembly GCA_037721115.1 of Candidatus Limnocylindria bacterium. Taxonomy (GTDB): domain Bacteria; phylum Chloroflexota; class Limnocylindria; order QHBO01; family QHBO01; genus JACDBZ01. The sequence continues at coordinate 2,226 of JBBJNX010000031.1, read as the reverse complement.
CAGCGCCCGAACCGGATCGACCTCGCATACGACGACGTTGGCGCCCATGCCGTGCGCGCGCATGGCAATGCCGCGCCCCACCCAGCCATAACCACCGATCACGACGGCCTTGCCGGCGAACAGGATATTCGTCGCGCGCAGGATGCCGTCGATCGCGCTCTGACCGGTGCCATAGCGATTGTCGAACAGATGCTTGGTCAGCGCCTCGTTGACCGCCACGACCGGGTAGCGCAGCTTGCCGGCGTTGGCCATGGCGCGCAGCCGGATGACGCCGGTGGTCGTCTCCTCCGTCCCGCCGATGACGTCGGTAAGCAGCTCCATGCGCTTCGTGTGGAGCTCGTTCACCAGGTCGGCCCCGTCGTCCATGGTGATCTGGGGCCGATGGTCGAGGGCTAAACCGATATGGGCGTAATACGACTCGCGGTCCTCGCCCTTGATGGCGTAGACCGGAATTCCGTAATGCGTCACCAGGGACGCCGCCACGTCATCCTGGGTCGAGAGTGGATTGGATGAGCACAACACGACATCGGCGCCGCCATCAGCGAGCGTGCGCACCAGGTTCGCCGTCTCGGCGGTGACGTGCAGGCAGGCGCTGATCCGCCACCCGGCCAGCGGTTGCTCGGCTGCAAAGCGCTCGCGGATTGCGGCGAGGACCGGCATCTGTCGGTCGGCCCACTCAATTCTCAGCCGCCCGACATCGGCGAGGCCGATATCAGCGACGTCATGATTCACTTCGGTTCGCGTGGCCACGGAAATCGTATCGCCTCTCGTATCGGTCGCATCAATCCCCATCCTCCGGCGCGCCGCCTGGCGAGCCGCTCGATGAGCTGGCAATGAGTACGGTAGCCGAGGCGGGCGTAGGCCGCGACGGCAGGGTCGTTATCGGCGTGAACATTCAGCGCGACATCGGTGACTCGGGCAAGGAGATCCGCCGTGACCGCACTGGTGACCATCTTGGCAAAGTCATGACCGCGGTAATCCACGTGCGTCATCACGTTGCCGACGATGGCGATCTCCTCCCGCGGATTGATGGCATGCGTGCCGGCCGCGCTCACCAGGCGTCCCCGCACGCGAACGCCGTAATAGACACCGTCCTCGACCACGGAAGCCGGAAAGCCGCCCCGGTACCCGAGCTGGTAGAGGCGGTTGAGATCGTCGATGTCGAGCGCCGTCAGTCGATCCGCCGGACCGGCAAACGGGGTGAACGTGTGGCGATCGACGGCCATGCGCAGCATCACGATTGGCGAGTCGAGCTCGTACAGATCCCGCAGCGCGGCCTCCTGGAGCTCGGTCGCCTGGAGGTAGGCGTCTCGCGGCTTGAGGACGCCATCCAGGATCGCTCGGCAGCCGGCGGGGGCGCCCATCAGGAAGAGCGGCTGGGGCACCAGGCCCTCGTGGTGCATCGCCAGCGCCGTCGGCTGCCCCGCATCATCGTGCGCGAGTGCCCACGCCACCCGAGTGCGATTCGGCCCGTCGAGATCGCCCAGTGCGTACGCTGCGTAGAGCCGATCGCGGCGCAGGAATGCGGCGATCTCACCGCGGTCGCTGACGGCGCAGGCGCGAGGTCGGGACGACGCAGCGACCGCCATCGATCCGGCGATGCTCAGTACGTCAGCAGAGCGTGGATCTCGAACTCGTCGAGCTGCTCGCGCCCGTTCAGCGCGCCGAGCTCGACCATGAACGAGAGCCCGGCGATTTCGCCGCCGAGCCGACGCACCAGCTCGATGGTGCCCATGACGGTGCCACCGGTTGCCAACAGGTCATCCACGATCAGCACGCGCTGGCCCTTGGCGATGGCGTCCGAGTGAATCTCAAGGGTTGCCGTCCCGTACTCGAGCTCGTATTCGACCTCGATAGTCTCCGCCGGCAGCTTGCCGAGCTTGCGGACCGGGACGAACCCGGCGCCGAGCTTGTAAGCCAGCGGAGCCGAAAAGATGAAGCCGCGCGATTCCATGCCGACCACGATGTCGACCTTCGTCCCTCCCACCTGCTCCGCCATGCGGTCGATCACGTCGCGGAACGCATCCGCGTCCTTGAGGAGTGTGGTGATGTCGTAGAACAGGATCCCCGGCTTCGGGAAATCGGGGACCTCCCGGATGAGGGCGCGAAGGTCGTCGACGGAGGAGTCGGTCACGGTGCTGTGGGCACTCCGAGCTGGATTCAGTGGGCGGAATCAGTGCCGGCTGAGTCTAGACCGACGGGCGTGCCGGCGGCAATGGACCCATC
>JBBJNX010000030.1:0-11130 GCA_037721115.1 Candidatus Limnocylindria bacterium | reverse complement strand
CTCCTTGGCATGGCTGGTGCGCACGATGTTCATCCAATCGCGGCTCGGGCCGTGGGCCGCCTTGGTGGTCACGACCTCGACGATGTCGCCGTTGCGCAGCTTGTAGTCGAGCGGCACGAGACGGTTGTTGACCTTCGTGCCAATCGTGCGATGACCGACATCAGTATGGATCCGGTAGGCGAAGTCGAGCGTCGTGGCACCCGCCGGCAGGTCCTTGACGTCGCCCTTCGGCGTGAAGACGAAGACTTGGTCCTGGAAGACGTCGAGCTTGATCCCCTCCACGAACTCGGTGGCGTCCACGACCTCCCGCTGCCAGTCGATCAGCTGCCGCACCCATGCCAGCTTCTCGTCATAGCGGCGGTCGCCGCGGCTGCCCTCCTTATAGCGCCAGTGCGCGGCGATGCCTGCCTCGGACACCTCGTGCATCTGGTAGGTCCGGATCTGGACCTCGACCGGCTTCGCCTCGGGGCCGATGACCGCTGTGTGAAGCGACTGGTACATATTCGCCTTCGGCATGGCGATGTAGTCGTCAAACTGCCCCGGCACCGGCCGCCACAGCGAGTGCACCACGCCGAGGGCCGCGTAGCAGTCCTTCACCTCGGCGACGAGCACGCGAATCGCGTGCAGGTCATAGATCTCGGTGAACTCGGAACCCTTGCGCTCCATCTTGCGAGCGATGGAATACAAGTGCTTCGGCCGCCCACTGATCTCCGACGTGATGCCGACCTTGGCGAGCTCCTTGCGCAGGATCCCGATGCTCTTGTTGACAAAGCTCTCGCGCGCCCGGCGACGGTCGGTGAGCATGTCGACCAGCTGCCGGTACTTGTCGGGCTCGAGATACTTGAAGGCAAGGTCCTCGAGCTCCCATTTGATCTGCCACATCCCGAGCCGATGCGCGAGCGGCGCGTAGATCTCCATCGTCTGGCGCGCGATCCGCTGCTGCTTATCGGCCGCCAGGAACTGGAGCGTTCGCATGTTGTGCAGCCGGTCGGCGAGTTTGATGATCACGACCCGGACGTCCTCGGCCATGGCCATGAACATCTTGCGGATGTTCTCGGCCTGCTGCTCCTCCATCGTCCGCGCCGATCCGAACTTGGAGAGCTTCGTGACGCCGTCGACCAGCCGCGCAACCTCGCGGCCGAACCGCTTCTCGATCTCGGGAAGCGTGTAATCAGTGTCCTCTGGCACGTCGTGGAGCAGCGCCGCCGCCAGCGTCTCCGCGTCCATCTGGAGCGTTGCCAGGTAGTAGGTGACCTCCACAGGATGGGTGACGTAGGGCTCGCCCGAGCTGCGCAGTTGACCCTCGTGCGCAGTGACGGCGGTCTCATAGGCTCGCCGAATCAGGTTTTCATCGAAGCTGGGCCTGTGCCGCTGTGCCTCCGCCACGATCTCGTCGATGGTATGCAGACGATCGCCCGCGGCCTCACCGCCGCGCGTGATTCGCTGCACGACGGCCGCCGGAGAGAAGCGTGCCAGCTGAGCCATAGGACTCCCGATGCTAGCACGCACCAACCGCCCCTACGGTCGCGGCTTCCTGTTCAGGCGTCGCGTTTGAGAGTGGCGAGGCCATCGACCACCCGCAAGGCCGGCAGGCGGCGCAAAGCGTCCGGCGCCACCTTCAGCTTGGATGACCGATTTCCGCCACCCAGCACGATCCAGGGCGCATCCATGACCCGCGCGTCGACCAGGATAGGCATGCCTTCCGGGAGGCCGAACGGCGTGACGCCGCCGATCTCCATGCCGGTCAGCGTGCGGACCGGATCGGCGCCGGCGAACGAGGCCTTGCGGACGCCCATCTCGCGTCGCACCGCCCGATTGACGTCCAGCGAGGTCGTGGCCAGCGCGACGCAGGCAACATAGCTGGGCTCCGCGCCTTTCGAAGCGACCACGATGGTGTTGGCGCTCCGATCCAGCGGCACGCCGTACGCCTCGACGAATGCGGCGGTGTCGGCGAACGCAGGGTTACATTCCATGACTTCGAACTCGACGCCGATCTGTTCGAGCCGATGGCGCACGCCAGGGTGGAGCAGATCTGGATTCATTCGATCTCGGGCGTGTCGTGGCTGTCCCGGCCGAGGAGCTTCAGGCGAACTCGCTGGGCCAGGCCGTATGCGGGAATCGCGATGCGCAGCGCCGTGTCCATCGGTGCACGCAGAGGCAGGTCGCGGGCACCGACGTACTCGATCTCCTCACCGCCGAACCCTTCCTTGAATTGGCGGATGCCGCCGGTCGCCAGTCCCCACATGTCGTACACGCGAAACCCCTCGCGGGCGAAGTCGGCGATAGCGGCCCATTTGAGCAGGTAGTTGGCGCGGGCATCGGCGCCGGCATCGGTCATACCGCCGTAGGACTCGACCGCCCGGTCGCCGCAGGTGAAGTGGTAGAGCGCGGCAACGCGCTCCCCGTCACGAACAGCGAAGCTCAGGCGGACCCGACTGGTGGGCGCGAAGATCGACCACACCCGCTCGTAATAGAACGCCTGGCGCGCCACGAAGCCGGCGCGGTTCGCCGTGAATTGATAGATGCGGTTGAAGTCGGCCAGCGCCGGACCGATGACCTCGGGCAGGGTCGAGCCGTCGAAACGCTCGACCGTCACGCCCGACCGCTCGGCCTTGTTGACGTACTGCCGATGCTTCCGCTTCAGCGCGGCCTTCAACTCCTCCTCGCCCGGCGTGAGATCAATCACGCGTGTGGTCGGCGGCTGGATCTTCGGAGCGGCGCGCCACGGCTCCGCCAGCAGCGCACGCCCGTACGGCGTGCCGATCTGCGCCTCGGGATCGGCGCGCACCGTGGCGATTCGTTCGGCCTTCCCGAGCGCGCGCAACGCAGCCCCGAGCGCGCCACGAACCTCCGGGTCATCCAGGTCCCCGATCGGGCCGCGCGGCACGTACGCCAGGTGCCAGCCGACGATCGGCATGCGGCGGAGAAGCAACTGCGCACCGGCGACCGGATGCTCCCGGGAGGGGCCGATGGCCAGGCGCACGGGCCGCCAACCGCCCATCGCGCGCACCTCACCCCATTCCCAGAGCTGCGGGAACGCGTGGTACGGGGCGGCTTCAACGAACGCATTCCAGGCGTCAGGATCGGTCACGCGCCACGCGCGTAGTTGGGAGGAACTCATCGATCCGCCCATCCTGCGTCACGAAGCGCGTCGCGCGCCGCGCCGACCTCGTCCCACGGTCGCATGTCTGCGCCGTAGAACATGCTGGCCTCGTGGCCCTTTCCGGCGAGGAGGATCACGTCGCCCTCGCGCGCCAGGCCGATCGCTCGCGTGATCGCCTCGCGCCGATCGTCGATCACCCAGAGCGTCTCGCCGTCGCGGGCGCCGACGGACCGGGCGCCGTCGGCAATTGCCTCGTTGATGGTACGTGGATGCTCAAGCCGCGGGTCCTCATCGGTCACAACCACGAGGTTGGCAAGCTCGGCCGCGACGCGACCCATCGGTCCACGCTTGGTGGGATCACGCTCCCCAGCCGATCCGATCACCGCGATCAGTCGGCCGGCGGTCAGGGGGCGCAGCATCGCCAGGACCTTGCGCAGCGAATCTTCGGTATGGGCGTAGTCGACGATGACGACGAACGGCTGACCGGCCACCACGCGCTGCATTCGGCCCGGAACACCGCTCGTGTCGCGCAGCGCATCGGCCGCCTGTCCCAGGTCGAGCCCAATCGTCTCTCCGACCGCCAGGGTCGCGAGCGCATTGGAAACGTTGAATCTGCCCGGCAATGCAACGCGGACGATACCCTGCCAGGTTGGCGCCTCGAGTCGGAAGCGTGTGCCGGCCGCATCTGCTTCGAGGTCGCTGGCGCGCAGGTCGGCATCGGTGTCGATCGCATAAGAGATGACGCGATCCCGCGCCCGCTCCCGGAGGTAATCGAAACTCGAATCATCGGCGTTCAGGATGGCGATCGGCGCCTGCTCGACCAGGAGCGCCTTGGCTGCCCGGTATGCCTCGACGGTGCCATGAAACTCGAGATGCTCGCTCGTCACCGTCGTGACCACGCCGATATCGAACCGGCAGTTCCGGGTTCGTTCCAGCGCGAGCCCATGCGAGGTGGCCTCCATGACGACGCTGTCGTTGCCCTCGGTCACCATGCGCGCCAACAGACCCTGGAGCTCGAGCGCCTCTGGAGTTGTGTTGCGCTCCTCGTTGGACCGCACCGTTGCGCCGACCCCGGTGAACACGGTTCCGATCTGACCCGGCCGGCGCCCGCAGGCTCGCAGCACCTCAGCGGTGAGCGCGGTGACCGTCGACTTCCCGTCCGTGCCCGTGACGCCGATCACCGACAGCTGCTCAGACGGGCGCCCGAACCAGGCGTCGGCAGCATCCGCCAACGCTCGACGCGTGCGGTCCACCACCAGCTGCGGCACACCCGCTTCGGGCAGCTCGCGCTCGACGACCAGACCGATGGCGCCGGCACTCACTGCGCCGGCGGCGTACTCGTGACCATCGACGTGGACGCCCGGCACGGCAAAGAAGAGCGTCCCCGGCACGACCTCGCGTGAGTCGTATGCGAGCGCATGCACCTCCCCCACCGGCATCCCGATGACCCGTTCCGGCGCGATGACATCGGTGAGAGCGCCGAGGCCCAATCGTCGCAATGTGGTCATGTGCGCAGGTGGCCGACCCAGCCGCGCATGATGCCCGTCGCCACACGCAGGCGGTAGAGGGTCGGGTCGACGACCAGGTCCCAACTTCCTGCCCAGACGATCTCGATACCGCCGAAACCCTTCTTGAACAGGCCGACGCCGTGCCAGGCATGCTCAGGTCCCGCGCCGGGCGGAGCGATGCCCCACAGATCGTGCTGGGTCACGCCTCGATCGCGTGCCAGCCGCATCATTTCCCACTGGAGCGCGTAGCTTGCGTAGCGCTTCGGTTCGCCACGCTCCTCGCGGCGTGAGCCGCTGAACAGGTAGTACGACCGCGCTCCCTCGAACACCACCATGCCCGACGCCAGCAGCTCACCCTCGCGACGCGCCTCGAGGATCGCCGCCCGACCCGCGCCCGCCAGCGCGCCCCACGCGACCCGGTAACGCTCCAGCGGCGGCATCGGAAAGCCGGCGCGCCGCTGCGTCTCGCCGACGAGCTGGTAAAGATCCTCAATGGCGCGCACATCGTCACCATCGTCCACGACGGTGACGGACACGCCTTCGCGCGCGGCGCGACGCACGCCGTACCGGGTGTCCTTGTCAAAGCCGGCGAGCAGCGCGTCGTCATCGGCAAGCTCGACGATGCGAGTCTGCCCGGCCTGGAGCGTCTCGGGAACATAACGCAGGTGCCCGCCACGGATGACGCCCTCCTCAAGCACCCCCATCGCGAGACGCGGCTCGAGCTTGACGACGATGGCGCCATGCTGCCTCCCCGCGATGCGCAGGCCGATGAGCAATGCGCGCATCCACGCCCCGGCTTGCGGCGCACTCCAATCCAGGACCGGACCATGGGGCACGTACCAGAACGAGCGACCGCCGATCAGTGGTCGCTCCTGGGCGGCGGCGATGGCCACGATGACCCCGTCCTGCTCGAGGAGATAGCGGCGCTGAGGCTGGCGGTCGAAGGCGGCGACTTGGCCCCAGGCCCAATCGTGGAGAAAGTCGCCTGACGAGGTCGCGGCCAGAAACGCCTGCCAAGCGTCTGCATCGGCGTCTATGGCTGGGCGAAACTGCATCACGCGTTCCTCCGGCGGCGGCGCTGGAGAACACCACGCAGCTGGTCGAGCTCGGGCGAGTGAAGCGCGGCCGCAACGAGCACGAAGATCGTGCCGCCGGCGGCGGAGAGAAGCAGAAGTGCGATGAGTCGTCCCACGGCGTTATCGAGCATGCCACGCAGCGAGCCTTCGAGAAGCGTCAGTCCGCCGAGCATGAGCAGCGCGGCGGCCAGTCCAGCCACGGCCGACCGGAACACGGTGCGCATGATGGCGGACGCCTCCACCGACTCGATCTTGCGACGCAGGAACCAGAGCAACCCGATGACCTCGAGGACCGCGGCAATCGAGAGTGCCAGCGCCAGCCCCTCGACACCCATCGGCCCCACCAGCATGGCCATCAGGGGCACATTGACGGCCACGGCGATGATTGCCCAGGCGACCGGCGTCTTGGTGTCCTGCATCGCGTAGAAGGCGCGCGTCAGGACGTGAACCACGATATGCCCGACCAAGCCGACCGCGAAAAAGAGAAGCGTGCTCGCAGTCCGCTCGGTGGCCGACTGGCTGAAGAGCCCGTACTGGTAGAAAACCGAGGTCAGCGGCTCCCGAAGCACGATCATGATCGCGGTCAATGGGGCCGCGACGAAGATGAGGACCCGCACAGCGTTGACGACCTGCCGCCTGATCTCGCCGATGCGTCCCAACGCAGCATCCTGGCTGAGGGTCGGAAAGAGCGCCACCGCGATGCTCACGCCGATGACCCCGACCGGGATCTGGCTGAGCTGGAAGGCATAGTTGTACGCCGTCAGGCTGCCTTCCGGCAGGCCGGAGGCGAGGACGGTGCTGACCAGGAAATTGATCTGCCCGGCGGCCAGGCCCAGCGTGCGCGGCCCCATCAACCACGCGACGCGTCGCACACCGGGGTGCGAGAGGCCGATGGTGAGGTCGTAGCGCTGTCCCACCCGCGCCAGGTTCGGCAGCTGCACGGCAAGATGCGCCAGCGAACCGATGGCGACGCCCACGGCGAGACCCTCGACGCCCATGATCGGCGCCAGGAAGACGGCAGCCAGGATGATCGCGAGGTTATAGAGCAGCGGTGCAATGGCCGGCACGGTGAACTGCTGATAGCTGTTCAGGACGCCGGTCACGACAGCCCCCATGCCGATCAGCACCGGGCTGATGAGCATGATGCGCGTCATCCGAATCGTCAGCTCGGTCGTCGGCGCGTCGAATCCGGGCGCGACGATCGGCACGAACAGCGGCGCGAAGATCGCCATCACCAGGCTGAAGGCGGCGAGCGCGATGAGAACCAGGTTGATCACACTGCTGGCGAGCTGCCATGCCTCCGCTTCCTGGTCCCGCGCGCGATAGCTGGAGAAGACGGGGATGAGTGCCGCGGAGAGTGCGCCCGCGACGACGAGCTGGAAGATCGCATCGGGAATGCGGAAGGCGGCGAAGTAGGCGTCCAGCTCGCGGCTGGCGCCGAACTGCGAGCCGATGACCAAGAGCCGGATCCAGCCGAGCAGTCGACTCGCGAGCGCCGCGACGGTCAGGATGAGGCTGGCGGTGACGAGCACCCTCCCAGCCGACAGTCCGCTACCGCCGGACTCGGAACCGGGCTCCGGCGGTGGCGCGACCGACGGCGTCGGGCCCTCGCCTGCCTTCGTCACCGGCCGGACCGCCCGCTGGCCGCACGCCCGGCGCGCGGATGCGCATCGCGATAGGCACTGCGCAATGCGGCATCGGAGAGATGCGTGTAGATCTGCGTGGTCTGGAGGTCCACGTGGCCGAGCAGCTCCTGGACCACGCGCAGGTCGGCGCCGCCCTCCAGCAGGTGCGTCGCGAACGAGTGGCGCAGCGTGTGTGGACTCGTGCGGCTCGGCGCGCCGACGGCCGTGACCCACCGCCCGATCACGAACCGCGCGCCGCGGACGCTCAGCCGCGCACCGTTCGCGTTCAGAAAGACCGCGCCGTCCACGTCGCCTCCGTCCCGGGCTCGATCCGCCAGAACCCGGCGCGAATTGCCCAGATAGCTCTGCAGAGCGTCTGCTGCCGGCGCCCCGAACAGAAGCTCACGCTCCTTGTTGCCCTTCCCAACGACCCGCAGGCGCCGTCGCCGGAGATCGATGCGGTCGATGGTGAGTCCCGCGAGCTCACTGATGCGCATGCCGGTGGCGTAGAGCAGCTCGAGCATCGCCCCGTCGCGCCTGGCAAGCGCCTCGTCCCGGCTGGGTAATCGGCGTGGCGCAGTCACGAGTTCCTCGACTTCATCAACCGAAAGGACGCGCGGCAGCCGCGACGGGCGCCGAGGCGCACGCACGCCGGCGAGCGGGTCCGTCTGGATGCGCTTGTTGCGAAGCGCGTGACGATAAAGCGACCGCACCGCGGCCAGCCGACCCGCGATCGACGTCGGGGCGAGGCCGCGATCGGCCAGGGCGGAGAGGTATTCGCGCACCTCGGTTCGGTCGGGAGTTCGCCAATCCACGCCACGCGATCCCAGAAAGGCGAGGAACTCCGTCGCGTGGCGTGAGTACTCGGTCAGCGTGCCCGGTGAGGCGTTGCGCCCGCGCAACCCGTCGAGGAACGAGTCGAGCGCGTCCCGCGCGCCCGACTCGAGCAGGGAGGGAGCGACCGCCTCAGCCTCCACCGCCGCCGGTCACGGTCGCCGTGGGCTCCGACAGGACCGGTTCCCGACCGTTCTCCTGCTCGCGCCCTGCGGGTGCGCCACTCGCTGCGGCATCGGCGACCGGCCGCGTCCAGGTCGAGTAGTCGCAGTCGGGATAACGATCACAACCCCAGAAGGATCGGCCCTTGCGGCTGCGCTTGGTGGTGACCGTCCCCTGGCTGCACTGCGGGCAGGTGCCAAATCGCTCACTGGCCGGTGCCGCGTTCTTCTTGATGTACTTGCAGTCGGGGTAGCGGTCGCACCCCACGAAGGGCCCGAAGCGCCCGCGCTTCGCGGCCAGGTGGCCCTCACCACACTGTGGACAGGCCTCCCCGACACCCGGCATGTCAAGCGCCTCCGGCTCCTCGCCGGGAAGTGGCTGGGTGTACTTGCACTCCGGATAGGCGGGGCAGCCGAGGAACCAGCCGTTGCGGCCGAAACGCTTGATGAGCATGTCGCCCTTGTCGCCGGTCAGCGGGCAAGGGATGTCGGTGACCTCAACCTGTTTGACGATCTTCTCCTTGCCCTCGATCACCTTGGCGGCGAATGGGGTGTAGAAATCGCGCACCATCGGGACCCAGTCCTGTTCGCCGCGCGCCACGTCGTCGAGGTGCTCCTCCATGCGTGCCGTGAACTCGTAATCGACGATGTCGGGGAAATGCTCGGTCAGGAGATCGATCACGCGGAACGCGGACTCCTCGGGGAAGAGCCGGCGATCCGTGATGACCACGTAGCCGCGCTCGCGGATGGTGCCGACCGTCGGCGCGTACGTGGATGGCCGACCGATCCCGTGCTCCTCGAGCGCCTTGATCAGCGACGCCTCGGTGAATCGCGGAGGTGGCTGGGTGAAATGCTGTTCAGACGCAAGGTCGGCAAGGCGGAGCGCCTCCCCTTCCTTCAGCTCGGGGAGTACCGCCATGCGCTCGTCGGGCTCGTCGTCCTGGCCCTCAACGTAGACCGCCTGATACCCGTCGAAGACGCGCTTGCTGGTTCCTGCATGGAGGGTGTAGCGGCCAGCCTTCACATCCACGCCGACAAGGTCGAACCGGGCAGGGGTCATCTGACTTGCCAGGGCGCGCTTCCAGATCAGGTCGTAGAGACGAAGCTCTTCCGGCTTGAGGTGCGCGCGCAACGATTCCGGCGTTCGAGCGAAGGAGCTTGGCCGAATCGCCTCGTGCGCTTCCTGTGCGCCGCGGCTTTTCGTCTTATAGGCGTTCGGCTTGGATGGCACGAATTCGGCGCCGTAACGGCTGCCGATGAGATCGCGCGCCTCGCTCACGGCGCTGCTCGCCATGGTCACCGAGTCGGTTCGCATGTACGTGATGAGGCCGACTTGGCCCTCCGGCAGGCTGATTCCCTCGTACAGGCGCTGGGCGACGCTCATCGTGCGCTTTGCGCCGAAGCTCAGCTTGCGCGATGCCTCCTGCTGGAGCGTGCTGGTGATGAACGGGGGCGACGCGGTGCGCTTGCGCTCGCTGCGAGTGACCTTCTCGACGCGGTACTCCGCCGCGCGCAGTGCCGTCTCATGCTCGCGCGCCTCGGCCTCTGAGCCGACCTTGGCCTTCTTTCCGTCGATCCGCGTCAGCTCGGCCACGAACTGCCCATCGTCGGCAGTACGCGCCAGGGTCGCCGCGATGCTCCAGTGCTCCTCAGCGGTGAAGGCCTGGATCTCCCGCTCGCGGTCGACCACCAGGCGCACGGCGACGCTCTGCACGCGTCCAGCGGTCAAACCGCGGCGGATCTTGCTGGCGACCAGCGGACTCAGCTTGTATCCCACCAGCCGGTCGATGATGCGCCGTGCCTGCTGCGCGTTGATGAGATCGAGATTCAGCGAGCGCGGATTGGCAAAGGCCTCCTCGATGGCGCTCTTGGTAATCTCGTTGAAGGTGACCCGATGGATGCGATCGTCGGACAAGCCTGCGTGCTCGACGATATGCCACGCGATCGCCTCCCCCTCCCGGTCGAGGTCCGTCGCCAGCCATACCTGGTCGGCCTTGCGGGCGGCCGTCGTGAGGTGATCGAGCTCCTTCTTCCGATCGCTCAGCGGCTCGTACGTGGGCGTGAAGTCGCCGTCCACGTCCACGCCCAGCTTCTTCTTCGGCAGATCGCGGACATGACCATAGCTGGCCGTGACATGGTAGCCAGGACCCAGGTACCGTTCGATGGTCTTCGCCTTTGCCGGTGACTCGACGATCACGAGGTCGCCGGCGGCGGTGCGCTTGCGGGGCATCGGTCAGCGAGTGTAGCACCGGCCCCGTCCTCGGCCGCCAATGGCGGGCCGGCACGACCAGGCCGGTTGCTGCGGGGATGCCGCTGCGGCAAGCGGGGGACGATCAGTTCGCGAAGTCCCACGTGATGATGACGTGCGAGCCGTTGTCCGCGAGACCAAATCCCACTCGCCCCCACCGCGGGTTGAGGATGTTGGCAATGTGGTTCCACTCGCCGGGATAGGGTTCCGACATGAAGGCGCCATGGCACCAGTCCAAGGTCCCCTGAGCGCCCTTCCCGTAGTAGTGACATTGGTTCTCGCTGGCCCCACTGAACCCCACGCCACCCGCGGACAACCGCTGATACAGCGACTGGCCGTTGAGCGAGGTATGGCTGTAGTAGTCATTGCGCAACTGGTCCGCCGCATGCGCCGATGCGACCGCCGACATGGCCGAATCGAGGACCACCGGCGCGAAGCCGTAGGCGGCACGTGCGGCGTTGATCTGGTTCAGGGCGTGGCCCGCCAAGCTCGATGCGGGCGCGGGGGCTGGCACGACCGGGGCGGGCGCCGGAGTCGGCGCGGGTGCCTGAACTGGCGCGGGTGCCTGAACTGGC